>JBILZC010000048.1:0-17274 GCA_044377415.1 Terrimicrobiaceae bacterium
CCGATCCAATGCCCGATTATGCGCCTCACTTCCTCTGTTGTAAGCGGATCCGTGCAGATGGTCGGATGGGTCATGAGGCGGGTGAATGCCAGCACGACAACCCAAGGGATTCCAACCGGCTTATCGCCTGAAAGCACGCCCTCCCACCATTTTTTTGCTGCGGCATGACATGGCGATGTGCTGTCATATGCGAAAACCAACAGATTCGTGTCAGGAACAATCATCATCAGCTTCTCTCAGCTTCGATCTGGTCAAACAGTTGGTTCATGCTCATTCCCCGAAGGGCCGGCTTGACGCCAACGGCGTGGGGGGTGATAGAAATCTTTCTCCGTCGGTTCTCTACGCGGCTTAATCCCCGCTGAATGGTCTCTTCCACAACAGCACGAAACGGACGTCGCGTGCTTTCTGAGAGGGTCCGAAGTTCATGCAAAACAGCATCACTGATGTTCAATGTCGTTCTCATTATGTCATCAAGATGCCTAAAAGAGAAAATAAGTCAACCCTGTTTCCCGCCGCCACACTCAGCCCGAGCACAGCGCACTAATGGGAAAAGACGGTCGCTCTAGTGGAATGCCCATACCCGGATTTTTCTTTGTGACCTTTGCGTTCTTTGACTCACTACGACCGCTCCGGCTGAGTTGAGCAAATAGTCCTAGATGCACATGCATTCCAAAAACGCTGGAATGCATTGCACAAGCTCAGCGCGATTCTGCAGCTTTAAGAATTTCGTCAGCTTGGCTATTGGCTCCGCATTTCCGAAGAAGTTGCGCGCCCCCTTGGGCGATTTGTTGGCGATCTTGGGGAGGGGTGTCTTTCATAGCCAGAAGGATCTGATCCTTGGCTTCATCGAATCGCTTCTGATCCATGTAAATGGCGGAAAGTTCGAGTCTCACAATATTGCTCCCAGGCGAGCGATCGAGGATGCCTTTGAGAAGGATTTCGGCAGCAACTGGGTTGCCTTCAGAGATCCTAGCAAAGCGGGCAAGGTGAAACTCGGCTTCGTCGCGCGTCTGGTCAGGTACAATTTCCAGAAGAAGGATATCCTGCTGAAGAGCGTTGCTCATAAAGTTTTTGGGGTAGGGAATCGGGCGAGCCCACTGGGGGATGCTTTTCTTAAAAAGAGCCTTTTGCCCAAAGGAATTCTCCAAAGACTTGCCAGGGATGGGATTGGGGTAAATAATCTGAAAGTAAGGGCCAATGAAGTTTTCCCAAGACATCAAGGAGACATGAGTGATCCCGCGTTGTTTGATCATCGCGAGAGCTTCCTCGTCTGATTGGGCGTTTAGAATGTGTGCTGCAGCGTCAAGGCCTTCCACATTTTCCCAATACAATGTGCCAATGGTTTTAAATCCACCGAATGTGGACAACAAGCATGAGCTATTTGGACTGCTCAGGACGGTAACAGGTTTGCCATTGGCATTTTGGAGAATGGCTTTTGCCATGTCCCTGTGGAGAAGGGCCAGAATCTGTCCGGAGCCGACCTGCATGTTTTGCTTGCTGTTGTATTGATTCCAAAAGGGCATGAGCATCCCTTTGACGGTATCGACGGAGAAAAGGTAGGTCATGCCCGCCAAAACAAGCGCACCTGCAATCCTCCATTGCGGAAGCGGCGGAAGCAACCTAGCGATTTGGGGAATCACTAAACCAGCCAGAGCGATGTAGATCGGGCCATTGAGCATGCCCCACCGCACCTGTAAAAACTGCATGATTGTGACAATAATGATGGGGCAAATGAGCAGCAGGAAAGCCCCTTTTGCGGCCGAACACATGCGACCTATAAAAACTAAAATAATCGCGGCAACTATGAATAACGGAAAATATCCAAATGCCACTTTCCAAGTGATTGCCCCCATTTGGATGCGAGTCATCAAAGGTAGCGCCTCTGCGATATTTTTCATCAATCCGATAAGAAACTCGTGACGGATTATGTAAACGTCTGTGCCACCGATAAAAATGGCCGCTGGCAGAACGCTAATGGCTAGCAGGGGCAAAATCAGATGACTCCAAGGAAATGGAGCGGAGCCCACTTGGTTAGCGCGGATCCATTTGGTCACCTCGTAGATAATCCAACCGCCGCCCAGCCAAGCGAGAGCGTAAAAGGGGTGATTGACCTCAAGCCGCATCGCCATGTGATTCGGAAAATATTCCAATAAATAAAAGAACATGCTCCCAGTGGCCGTAACCAAGGCCCAAAGTTTCCATAGCTCAGGGTGATACTCACTACCTTCTTCTGCGGCCTGTTTGGCAAAGATCCAGACAGAAAGCATGGCACCTATCCCAACGCCTAACGCAATAACTGCAGCCGAGAAACCACTGATCCACAAGGCCGCCGCTGCAGATATCGCAGAAAAAATCATGCCATGACGAGCTTGTTTGAGTGAGCGGGGGGGGAGAAAGGCATCGCCATCCGGTTTCTGAACCCAGCCCGCTCCAGCCCAAGCTATCCCGAAAATCAGCCCCATGAGCGCAAATCCTGTGATGCCATGGTGGTCTGGGTAAGCTGGCAGAAATCCCTCGTAGAAGGAGGCTGTGGTGATCATGCCAATCGCCAGCACCGATCCGCAAAGAGGACCGAAGCGCCGAGCGGAGAGGGTGGCGAAAAGGGCAAGTGCGACGATGAGGAGGAGGGGGTTTGCCCAGATGGAGGCGCGAAAGATACTGTTGCGGAGTGTGTCTCCGGAAAAATGACGGTGAAGTTCCCCTAGGGCGCGCAGATACCAAGCGAACCCTGAGCTCCAGTGGATTTCGCGTCCCTTAGGGGCGTTGTCCAAATGGGTGTAGCGCATTTGCCATTCGCCATTCTCGCCAAGGTGTTCGGCGTGATTGCACCACTCGTAACCGTCGAAGGCGATCTCAAGAAGCGGGACTGGCAGAACCTCTGTTGGTCGAGCATTTGGGCCATCCACCTCGCGGCAAAGTCGCACCGTGACGCTATCGATCAGAAAGGCGTGGAAGAGAACATACCCGATGCAGGTCAACAAAATCGCATAAAAACCACCCCAAGCGAGAATCGTCTCCATGGGCACGGACTTGGGTGTTTTGAGCGCTGCCGGCGTTGGCGTCAGGTCAGGAGAGACGGATGAAGCCTTGTTTTTTTCAGCCTGTTGTTTGCGGAATTTCTTAGAGGGCGACACGGGAAAGTGACAATATATTTGGAGGCGCTCAAAGTGAAGCGCAAAGTCGGAAAAGGGGTGGAAGAGTTTGCGGTTATCCCTTCAAAGTCGGCTCTATCAGCAGGAGTCCGGAAAAATAATCACGGTAATACCCTCGGTCTCGCGCCAGTAGTCTGTCGGAGTGGTGCTGCGCATGGGCGCCGATCAGAAAATCCGGCAACACACGCTTTGCGTTGCCTTTTCTTTTTAAATAAGTGCGATACATCTCACCTGCTAGCACTGCTGCAGCTTGACTTGTCGGTAGGAATTGGATTCCCCACTCCCCGAGAAAGGTCGAGATATCGCCGCTATCCAACGTAGGAGTGATTTCTGCCAATACGCATTCCCCGATCACTAAAGATCCCATCGAAATGGCTTCGATAAGGGATTTTTGAGACGCATCTGCCCATTTTTTGTCGTTTGTGAACACATCGAGGATGACGCTGGAATCTAGAGCTGTTCTCATTTGCCTCCGCGCTGGCTATCGAGGTAATGCATAACTGATTTTCCCTTCGGCAACTTGCCTTTTCCCCGCCAAGATTGGATGGGGTCTTGAGCTAAAACCTTGCTAACAACAATCCGCCCCTGCGCCGTTTGAAAATCTAAAACAGATCCTGGAACCAGCCCTAAGCGATCACGGATCGCCTTGGGTATCGTGATTTGACCTTTTTCAGAAAGAACGGCATTCATACTTCTAAGGTAAGAATTCTTACTCTTTATTCAAACAGGAAAAAAGGGCCTTGCTTGGGAAGTTCGCTCTGCCGAATCCTCGTATTCGGGAGGGCTGGTTTTTGGTCATAGGTCGGGAAAATTGTGAGTTATACCAAAGGTGGAATGCTTTTTGACTCATGCTGTAGCGGCGGTCTGCGACCGCCGATGGGCAACGATTCGGCGCTCATAGAGACGCCGCTACAAGTGAAATCGGTTCGCTCAAATTTAAAAGCCATTGGTATTACTTCCAGCCTCGGGCTTCGATGCTGTCGAGATGGAGAGTGATCGGGTCCGTGCGCTTGGGGATGTCTGGGGTGCTGAGAGAATCTACGAGCGGGGTGCCGGTGGCTTCCATTTGTGTGGCCTCATACCAGTTTAAATAATCTGTCATCTTGTCCATTTTTACCAGCAACTGAGCGCGGAGTTTTTCGATGTCGGTGATTTTATCCACGAGTTTGGTTTTGGGTTTTCGCGCAAGGGTGGAAGCAATGCTGTAGTATTCCTTCACGATGGGCCTAAGAAGAGGATGTGCGCGGAAGTCCAAGTTGAGCAACTGGGCGGCGGCCTGCTGCATAAGAAATGCGCCACCTCTGCCTCGTGCCGATTCCATCAGGGCATTAGCTAAGGGTGGGGAGGGCTGCGACGGTGAGCGGTTAGGGGTGGCTTGGGCAAGGATGTTCGAAAGTTCTTTGTCGGTTTCGGAAACACTGAGGGACAGAAATTGCTGGGGCAGGGAATTCTGGGCGATTTCGAGCGTCCACCTTTTTCCCATTTCGGTGGGGTCTTTTTGCAGCGCGGGAAAAAAGGCGATCAGAGATGGAACTGTTGTGTCGGAGTTCGGGAGGGACTCTAGGTAAGCGGTCAACTGGTTGCGCGAGTTCGGGAGTTTCCCCAGCATTTTCAGCATGGCTAGGGCTTTGGCTCGGTATAAAAGGAGAGACACCTTATCGAGTCGGGATGGTTTTTCGTGAATGAACTCATCGAAGTTTGGGGCGCGATTGGATGTGATGAGGGCAGAGTATACACTTGCAGGGGGATTTCCCTTTTCGCGTTGGAAATGCTCGGCCATTCCGAATACAAGCCACTCTGGAGGTTCTGTGGTTTTGTTTCCGGCGCGCGGGGGATGATTTTTGTGAATGGCATGGAGGGCTAGGGCGCGGAATAGTGAGATTTCAAAATCGCCATTTTCGAGGGCGGAAGGAGACGCGATATCGACTTGGATTTTCATTCCGCCGCCATCGGTCTCGAAGAGGAAGTTCGTGACGGGAGGCGTGCTGCGGGGGAGGGCTTTCTTGGTGAGATCTTGAATGATGATCGGCGCTGCAGAGGGGATCTCGGACTTGATTGTTTTATTCCAAATGGCGAGGGCTTCATCTGCTGTGAGGGCTAGGCGGTTGCGTATGGTTCGATCTGGAGAGTAAACCACAAAACTTCTGCTCTGGCTTACCGTGCGCGTCGATGCGATGGAGTCTATCGCTTGTAGTCGAGGGCAGAAGCCTGTGACGAGAAGCGCTAGAAAGACGCTGGGCGCTATTTGACGGAAGATTCCGGCCATCTAACTATGATACTCACAGGTGAGATGCTGATCGACGAGGCAGACTTCAAGGGGGCTAGGGCATTTTTAATCGAGTCATAGCACGGGCGAAATACAGGGAGTAAAGCGGGGATCAGCATGGGATGTATAGGTAGGGATCCGATCCAGGCACCTGTGAAATCGATAGTCGATCTGTTGGTTTTTGGTTGCGGTTGAAGGCGGAGAGTGAAGATCAAGTCGCGGTCATAGACTCGCTGCTTCATGACAAAGTCTAAATATCCTTCGTGGAGATTCGCAAAACATCCTTCGAAGGAGGTATGAATCCCGAGTTGATTCTTCATTGGTGTAAGGCGAACCCTTGTTGCCAAAAATTGGTTCAGCGCCTTTTCGCTGATTCCCCAAGTTCCATTTGAGCTAGCGGCAGCAGCCTTGAAAGATCGAATCTGTGTTGCGCAAATCTCGTCATCTTGGGGAAGTGGAGCCGGGGGGTTCAGTGTGCTTATGGTAGACTCCTGAGTTGGGATATGTGAGATTTCGTAGCTCGCATGAGTGTCTTTTGCTGTCCCTTGGGTAGGGCGATCCGCGTCGTTATTCAGTGGGGTCAGGGCCAAGTAAAAAGCGTAAACGAGGGCGGCGAGAAAAGCCCATGCGATCAAGCTCCGCAGGCTAAAGAGACTTTTCCAAGGTGAGGGTTTCTTGAGTTGTTTGCGCGGAGCGGGGGCTTTGAAGCGTGTGATTTGGGGGGCAGAGGCTCCGGAGTTCTCATTTAATTTGGGTTTGCGGACTCCGAAGGAGGGAATTACCGCTGAGATGTTGTCTCCACAATCAAGGCAAACGGTGCGTTTGTCATCGTTCTCAGCACTGCATTTGGGACAGGACTTCATGGATTGTGAAGCTTAGGCGCTTGTGCTGGGGTTGGATGACTTGGTTTCCGCTTTGGCTGGTGCGGCAGTAGTTGTAGTAGCTGTGGGTGCTGATGGTGCGGCGGGAGTGGCCGCTGCAGAATCACTCTGCGCGGCTTTTTTGTAGCCTTCGCTGCGGTAGTCGGTGATGTAAAATCCAGATCCCTTAAAGATAAGCCCAGCGCCAGTGCCAATGAGACGGCGGACTTTTCCATGGCCCCATTCGGACATGCCACAGGTGGTTTCTGGGCATGTCTCGAAGGGCTTATCTTTCATGGACTGGAAAGACTCAAAGCTCTTTCCGCATTTTTCACATTCGTAATCGTAGGTAGGCATACTTTTAAAAATCCTACCAGTCGTGGGTAATCACTGCAATACCGCTGGCGCTTTCCTTAGCGAACGGGTGGCTTGGGGCTTTGTGGTTTGTAAGTGATTGTGACACTTCTTTTCTGCACATTATTCGAGCTCGTGCCGGTCGCGGAATCATAGAGCGAACGAGTGAAGTAGATGAGAGCAGAGCCTGTGGACTTCGGATCAAAATAAGGATCCCCCGTTGGAACCTTGATATCAAGAGCGGCATCCCCGCTGGGGGTGAGCCCGATGTCATGGTCTAGGAATTGCCCCCACCCGTAGATCCAATCGGAGAGGTTGCGATTATTGGGTTCCGTGGCGGTGAGTTCGCACAAGGAGTTGCTCACGAGTCTTGCGCTTGGCCGGGTTGCGCCTGCGGGAGTGGAAACGGAATCTCCATAGGCGGCAGGGGCCATTCTCATTAAGTCCACGCCGGCACTGCCCCAAGTCGGATGGGATAGGTTGTTGCCCTTGCCATCAAGAGCTGGAGCAGTTTCTGAGGCGGGGGGCAATTTCAGGAATGCGGGAGGGAGGGGGGAGGATTTTGGCTGCAAGGTGGCAAGCGTTGTGTTGTCGAAGAAAAAGACGTTGTCCTGAATTTTCGTGAGTGTCGTATTTCTCCGGATGATGTCGGCCAAGCGGGTGCGCTCGATGGATTCGAGTTGGGGGCCGCTGAAAACTTTTGCATACCAAAAGCGATCGCCATCGCGGAGGCGCTCAAATTGATCGGCGATGATGCGTTGAAATGTCGGTCCAACGCTGGATCCGGCGAGGTGGTCTTCCGCGAGTCCGCCTACCCAAAGATCAATCGCATTCACGCTACCATACAATGCGAGGAGCTTGGCCTGCACTGCTGGATTCAGGGTGATCTGAGCGAAACTGGTGACACGTGGAAGTCCATAGGCGGCTCGAGTCGTATTGTAGTCCGAAAGACCGTGGTCGCGGCCGCGTTGGATGTTCAGACAAGCGAGGTCGAATCCACCAGCCCCGGGAGGGCCGAAGAGGAAGTTCCTCAAACCATTCACAAGTTGGGTATCCACTTCTTGAGCTTTATCCGTGGCAAGGTATTTGAGGAGTGGGGCGGGGCCGACCGCCTGTAGCACAGAAGGATTGAAAAAGGCTTCGGCTAGCTCGAGGGCCTCCTCGATCTCATTGCCATCGTTGTCTAAGAGTTCGACATCGTCATTGATGAGGGTATGGCCGATCCGATACGCACCCGTGGAGAACTCTGTAGCGATCCCGGGGTTCACATCGTGACGATAGCCCTGGTAGGGCCTAATGGCTTTTGGGCCGAGGAGCGCGGGGAGGAATTCCGAGTAGGTGATGGCTTGAATTTCGGCAACTACGATTTTTCGTGCAGCCTGAAAGATCTCCTCGTCGTTGAGCTTGGGGTTGGCATTCGATATCGATTTAGCGATCTGGTTGTGTTCGCGGAGGAAGAGAGTGTGAATGGCGCTCAGTTCGACATTTTCATTGGCCCGCACGTCACCGGAGAGAAACATCTGATTGTCTGGGAAAAAATGGGCATCATTGGCATTCGCAAAGCCGGTTGTATTGAGTGGCATGAGGTCCGCGCCACTTGTCTTCAGGAGCCCACCTTGAAATGTTCGCAAGGCAGCGGCTCTCGCGGAGTCCGTGCCGTAGACGACTGAGCCATCAATGTAGGCCGAGATTTGATTCATATGCTGACGCGGATTGGGGGTGACGGCTTCGATGGTAAATGTGTTGTTACCAGGAGTGAGCGTCACCGGCAGGGTGAAGTCGCCGTTTCTATCTACCGAGACATTCTTGCCATTGATTTTAAAGCCAACCAAAGATGCGGCATAGACGTCGTGGGTGAGCTTTCCTTGGATGGCGATCTTTGGCGTGTTGACAACGGTTCCGCTGGCGGGCTGCAGCTGAACAAAAGAATCCGATACGGGTTGAGGTTGCCTAGGGGCGGTTGCTGCCAAGCGCGGAGCCGGTGCATTCCCGTCCGGGGTTCGGATTTTCCTCTCCGCAGCCCAACCATCGACCCCGATATCGAAATTCACTTTCCACCACCACATATCGCCGGAGCGAACGGGGCCCTCCGTGAGTGAACCCGTCGACTTAGGAAGCTGAGTGCCACTGAGAGCACCCCCGATGGGCGGTGCCGTCCAAACAGGTGTGGATTCACTGGTCTGAACGCAATCGCCGATTTTGAGCGGCGAGGGCATTCCTGCAGCAGTGGCGTTAGTCGCTGGTTGGCATGTGAGGATGAGCAAGGAGGCTAATGTTCCGAGGGTTTGTTTTTTCATATTATTCCGAAGTTTTTTGAGGGTGATAAGTTGGACACAGACATTGTTGTGTCGTTCTGTTAAATTTGTGGTTCGCCTAGGCTCGTTATATGACAAAAAATAAATTCTTTTTTTTGAGATGAGGGATTTTATCAAGGGTGCAATTTTTTTTGATGTGGCTGTCATATATTTACGCCTGACTCGCCACTAACTTCATGGATGAGCGTCAACATCAGACTTCGCCAGGAGCTATGGATGAGGCCGAGTTGCACCACCAACTTGAGCAACTCCATACGCTAAGTTATGGTTGGGCTTTGAATTGCTGCGCATCCAACCCGAACGATGCAGAGGATATTTTACAGACCGTTTACCAGAGGATATTTGAAGGTCGCGCGCGCTATCATGGCCGCTCGGCATTCAAAACTTGGCTGTTTGCAGTCATCCGCTATACAGCCGCCGGTGAACGTCGTCGCCGCTGGATCCGGCTTTTACGCCTCGGGGGATACCAAAAGGAACATGAACGTGATTCTCAGCCACCCGATAGAGGCGAAGCCGTCGAAGCGGATGAGATGGCTGGGATTTTCCGTGCCTCATTGCAAAAACTTCCTCGAAGACAGAGTGAAGTTCTGCACCTTGTTTTTTATCAATTTCTCACCGTCGAAAATGCAGCCGTCGCCATGGGAGTTTCCGTGGGATCTGCTAGAACCCACTACGACAGAGGGAAACGTCGCCTGCGTGAAATCTTAAACGAAACCGGATTATTCGATGAATACAAACAACGACCCCATTCCTAAAGCCTTTGCTCGATTAAAGGAAATCGACGAGGCCAGAACGCCATCATTGGATCGAGTGCTCCGCAGAGCCAGATCTAAAAAGAAGGACTCATTTTTTGAGTTTTTCCCATGGGGCCGATTTGTTGCAGGAATGGCTCTATTGACCGCACTTCTTTACTTCGGATCGCCTTTCAAAAAGAGCACCGTCGATGTCGTTGATGAAACGGCATCATGGGCAGCTTTCTCTAGTTGGTCAGCTTCCACTGATGGACTGCTCGCAGATTCTAGGCATTCCATTTCTTCCGCCTCACCTACGAATACAGACTCGTGGATTCAGGATGGCGATACATCCACAACTCAAAATCAATCACTATGAAACTCCCTCTCATTGCCCTCTTCGTTATTATCGGCTCGCAAGCATGGAGCCAGCAGCCCCCACCGCCCCCACCACCACAAGACGGGCCGCGCCCACTATCTGGCAGCCCTGGAAGTGGTATAAAGTCAGAAAGTCTGTTCCCGCCCGAGCTTGTCATGCGCAATCAGAAGGCGATTGACCTAACTCTTGATCAGCAGGCTGCGATCCGCACTGAGATGGTAAAAACTCTTCCCCGCTTCACTGATCTGCAGTGGCAACTCAGTTCTGAGGAGGAAACCCTCGATGCCCTCCTAAAGCTGTCTCGCCCTGATGAAAAAAATGTGCTTTTGCAGCTGGATAAGGTTCTGGCGATTGAAAATGAGATGAAGCACCTTCAACTCGGAATGATGCTAAAAATCAAATTAATCCTTTCCACTGATCAGCAAAATAGCCTTCGAGAGATGAGAAGGCATGGTCAAGGGAAGGGAATGCCTCCGCCCCCGCCTCGGCCAGAGGACCAATAGGCGACAAGCTTAGCGGGTGATAGTCACCGGCGTGCCCATGGTAGTATTTTCGAAGAAAATCTTCACCATGCGTTCAGGCATGCGAATACAACCATGGCTGTCTGGTACACCGGGGAGAAATCCTTGATGCATACCTACGCCGGTTTTTCCCAAACGCATGAAGAATGGCATCGGCGCGCCGGCAAACTTTCCGCCCGCAGGAACAGGATCTTTTCCATTGGTCACGTCCTTCACTAAAACGTCGCCTTGGGCGTTCACGAAATCCCCATAGAGGTTCGAGACGTGGTTGGGATTCTTTTGAGAGATTTTGTATGCGCCAGTCGGAGTCCCGAAACCTTCACGCCCACTCGATATAGCGGATACGCCTACGAGTTTTGTGCCTTTGTAAAAAGAAGCTGTTTGCTCGCTGAGGCTGATGACAATGGACGAGGCTCCATCCACTCCGTCGCCATCCCAATACGAGTTTTTATCGGCTAGAGTCGAGGCGCTGGAGCGAAAAATAATCGAGCCATCCGTGCCAAGGTAACTGGTTTTTTTATCGTTCAGGCGGTGGTCGTAGCTGGCGCAGCCGCCTAGTAAAAGGGCTGCGGTGGCGAGTGTGAGGAAATCCTTGCGAGTCATCAGATGTAGCGAACAATTAAGCCTCCCCTTTGATGGCGTCAAGCTGAACGCGCATCCATGAGTGCGGTCGCCATCTCGTCGGCAATGGATTCCAAAGCGTCCGTAGGGGATGGGGCACCCGTGATGGGTCGCCCGATCACAAGGTAATCTGCGCCTGCTCGAATGGCATCGCCGGGAGTCATGATGCGCTTTTGGTCTCCCGTGTCGCTTCCGGCAGGACGAACGCCAGGCGTTACGATTGTGAGAGACGAGCCGAATTTTTCACGGAGAGGAGCCACTTCGAGTGGGCTTGCAACAATGCCTCGGAGGCCATTGGCGACACTCATTTGTGCGAGGTGCAACACTTGGTCGCGGGGATTCATTGGCACGCTCACTGCACGCAAAGAGGCTTCATCCATACTGGTGAGGACAGAAACCCCGAGAACGAGGGTAGTTGATTCATTTGCAGCGCGGACAGACTCGCCAACCATTTCTGCCCCTCCGCAAAGATGAATGGTTGTCATATCAACACCCAACGCGACAGCGGAATGAACAGCTTCTCGTGCGGTATTGGGAATGTCGTGGAATTTCAGATCAAGAAAAACGCGCGCACCTCGAGCTTGAATCTCGCGAACGATGGAAGGCCCTTCTGCCGTGAAAAGTTGCAGGCCGATCTTGAAAAGGCACCCCTGACCAGACAGTTGGTCCACCAGTTTGAGGGCGGCCTTGGCATTCGGGGCGTCGACGGCGATAATGATCTTATTTTTAGCGGAGTTTGGCATGGATGACGGAAATCTGCTGGGCATGAAAATGGAGGGCTTAGGCAAAGTCAACCACCTGCTCAGTTACTGATCTAACGCGACCCCGTCATTTTGCCGACTTCTTCCATTGAGGAATCAGCGGTGAGCATGTTTGCGAGGTATTTGTCTCGCGTGGGGAGAGTGGCTATTTGATTAAGGTTCGAGGGGAATTCCAAGCGGGAAAAAAGCGCTCGGGCGACTTTGGATTTTGGGACGCTTTTTTCGCCATATCCGTTGGGCTTATTGCTGGACCAAAACCGGACGTGATCGACGCCATCCTTCTTTTCCAAGCCCAGAAACACAACAGAGTGTCCGCGTTCGTTTTTTCCAATGGAATTATTCCAGAAGATTTTCATAAAATCACCCGGTTGAGCATTATCGTAGGAGGTGAAATTTCGACCAAGGCGGAGTTCATGGAAAAGCCTTGCCGTCCCTGGTCCGTTGGCATTCCATCGTCCCCAAATTCCAACCCCGTCCGCGAGGCGGGCCGGGAACAAGGCCTTCCAAGCATCAGTTCCGATATTTATCTCTCCACGATTCTGGAGCACCAGCAGGGTTTTTAGAAAAACAAGATAGGTGGCTCCCGAGCAATAACTGGGGACCGCATGGGATGCCTGAATACGAATGCCCGCAGAGGAGGTTGCGCACGAGTCCAGCAGGGCATCGTGTGCTGCACGGGTTGTGGCATATCCGCCTCCGGATGGCATCGTTTGGATTTGCTCGAGCACAATCGCATTGAAATCATTCGCGCGGAGAGTGACGTTGAGACAGAGGGCCAAAAAACAAAACAACTTCATTGGCTTTCAACAACGCGATTTTCTTCATGTCCGCAAGGCGCTTTTTAATTTTTATGCCGATTGGGGTAGCGATTGTTTGCGCCTTATTCTGGGTCCGGGGATGGATGCGAAAGCAACCACTCAATACCTCCGGTGGTCTTTACATTCCCTACACTGTTATCATCGAGGGGCCTCATTTTTTACAATCCGATCCGAGTTGGGGAGGGGATCAATTAGGTGCGACTGATGAAACTTTGGCGCAGTCGGGTTGTGCGGTCTCATCTGCGGCGATGGTACTGGCTGGATATGGCGCGCAAACGGATCCCGGTCATCTCAATGCTTTTCTTAAAAAGACCGAAGCGGGTTTCACTCCTGAGGGCTGGATTTATTGGGAGAAAGCGCCTGTTTTTGATCCGGCCCTAGCAGCTAAAATTCTGCCGCATTACGAAGATACGGGGTCGTATTTTTTGATAGATACGAACCTTCTTCAAGGAAATACCGTCATTGTGCGAGTGCGCTATCCAAGCGGAATCACGCACTTTGTCGTTATCTGCGGGAAGAGTGGATACGAGTATCTCGTTCGAGATCCCGGAGTCGGTGGGATAAATGGGATTCATCAGCTCAGTGACTTTCCTGGACCTGTGGAAGCGTTGCGTTTCTTTAAAAAACCCAACTAATCAAAAGCCAGCATACGATTTGAATTCGGAATGGTCTGGGGCTAGGAGTCTCGATATAGTCTAGGTTACTGCTCATGCCAAAACCATCTACTGTCACCTGCCAAGCCGAGTTGCTGGCTTATTGTTTCGCCACTTGGCCAGAGCTTAAAAAAAAGCAGATTCGGACATGGCTCAAGTATCAAGCGATCACGGTGAATGGGCGTGCGATTTCGCAGTTCAACCATCCGCTCCATCCCGGGGATGTCGTGACGGTTCGCAACGATCGCTTCGCGTCCCCTCGATCCGTGGTGGGATCTGGTATCCGTGTTTTTTTTGAGGATGCAGACATCATCGTGATCGATAAGCCGCCGGATCTCTTGAGCATTGCCAGCGAGGCCGAGCAGGAAAAGACGGCCTACTTCCAGCTTACGGAGCATGTCCGACATGGCAATCCGATGTCGAAAGAGAGAGTCTGGATCGTTCACCGACTTGACCGTGAAACATCGGGGCTGATGATTTTTGCCAAGACTCCGGAGTCCAAAGAAATCCTTCAGTCTCGTTGGGATGATGCTGAGAAGCGATACGAGGCGGTTGTCGAAGGTCGTTTGCGTGAGACACGCGGAATCTTCGAGTCCGACTTGGATGAGACGAATCCCTTTAAAGTTTTCAGCGTAGCACGGAATGAAAATACCCGCCATGCCGTTACGCACTTTCGAGTTTTAGCAACGACGGCCCACCGTTCCCTCGTCGAGCTCACTTTAGAAACGGGGCGCCGTCACCAGATTCGCGTTCAGCTTTCAGACGCTGGTTGCCCGATCGTTGGGGATAAAAAATACGGGGCTGTGAGTAATCCCGCGAAGCGTCTTGGACTTCATTCCAGTGCGCTTCGGTTTCCGCATCCCGTTACCGGAAAAGACATGGTTTTTGCGTGCCCTCTTCCGAAGGAACTCGCGCGGTTGGTTTAGCCGGATCCTTAAAATTACTTTGCTATCGAGATGCAGACCTTTTCCTCATTCTAGCATTGAAAAAGGTCACGATTTTTACGGACGGTGGATGTTTGGGGAATCCCGGCCCTGGGGGTTGGGCGGCGATTCTGCGATACGGTAAACACGAACGTGCTGTCTCCGGGGGTGAACCTGCGACGACGAATAACCGAATGGAACTCAGGGCCGCTATCGCTGCCCTTCAGTTGCTCACCGAACCTTGCGAGGTTCTCATTTACACGGACTCTCAATATCTCCGAAAAGGCATCACGGAGTGGATTCACTCATGGCGCGTGAAAGGTTGGATCACTAGCGCCCGCAAGCCTGTCAAAAATGCCGACCTCTGGCGGGAACTCGATGCGAGTGCTAAACTTCATCGCATGGAATGGAAATGGCTCAAGGGGCACGCCGGTCATCCCGAAAACGAACGGTGTGATGCTTTGGCAGGAGGCGAAATGGATAAAATCCAAAAATCTCATACCAGAGAACAGTTGGCTGCTTTTTTAAAAGAGTTCAAAAAAACCGAAGGCGATCTTTTTGATTCATAGCGCCAAAGTCCCATTGCAATGGTGGGGTCATTTGTTATGGCAGGAATTCGCATTCCAGATAGAATGTGAGGTCTTATGAGTGATTTTCCCAATTCTTCAGCGCGGTATCTTGTCCCAGTAGTCGTTTTTCTCGTGATAGCCTTCGCCGTTTTCTCATCGATGACGGTGATCGTGCAGAGCGGAAATGTCGGAGTGATAGCCTCACTAGGTGCAGTACAGCCCAACGCACTTCCCGAGGGATTTCATTTTAAGAAGCCCTTTATTGACCATGTGCAGCAGGTCGACATCCGACTCACTGCTAGTCATGCCCAAGCGACGGCGGCCTCCAAGGATCTTCAACTAGTAACCACGCAGGTCACGATGCAGTATTCTTTGAACGGGGCATTGGCACCGCAAATTTATCAACGCATTGGATTGCTGGCTAAAGTGTCGTCCTCACTTGTCGAACCAGCGATTCAAGAATGCGTCAAAGCTGTCACAGCCAAATTCACAGCCGAAGAGCTCGTAACCAAACGGGAGTTGGTGAAACAACAAATCCAAGAATCCCTTAATCTTTTTATCAATAATACGCTTCGCGAAAAAGGACTCGAAAACGCAGTCAATATCGCCAACCTGGCCATCACGGATTTCAACTTTTCCCCTGAATTCAATCGGGCGATTGAAGCCAAAGTGAAGGCAGAGCAAATGGCTCTCCAGGCAAAAAATGAAAAAATCATGAGAGTCACCCAGGCAGAAGCCAGCGCCGAGGAGCGCAAACTGGCGGCTTCTGCAGAAGCTTTTTCTACGGAAGTTCAGTCAAAAGCCCGTGCGGATGCGATTCAGCGTGAGGCTCTCGCTCTCAAACAAAGCCCAGAGATCATTCAGCTTCGCTCTATCGAGAAATGGGATGGCGTCCTACCTCGCATCAGTGGCGGCGGTGTGGTTCCTTTCTTGAATGTCGGTGACATTCAGGGAACTCCTCCAGCCGGAACTGCTCCCGGAGCATCTTCCCCGCGATAGTTGGTTTTCCGACTAGGCCTATTGCCATCATCTAGCGGTGGCCGAATATCGAGGAGCCAATGCGAACGATCGTGGCTCCTTCCTGGATTGCCACCTCAAAATCTCCGCTCATGCCCATGGAAAGTTCCGGTAGGGCTTGGCCAGATTGCGCAGCGAGTTCATCTCTCAAAATTCGAAGCTTCGAAAATACGGGCCTAGCTGTCTCGGGATCTTCGCTGTAGGGAGCCATCGTCATCAGGCCATTTATGCGAATGTTTGGAAGGCACAAAAGGCCTTCCAGATTTTCGCGGAGGTCAGCCGGGGAAAATCCAAATTTCGAGGCTTCCCCCGAGACATTGATCTCCAAGAGGATGTTGGCAGTGAGTCCCATTTCTCCAGCTATGCGGTTGATTTGTTGGGCGAGTTCGAGATTGTCCACTCCATGAATTAGCGTGAATGCTGGCAGGGCCTTGCGGATTTTGTTGCTTTGGAGGTGCCCAATAAAATGCCACTCTGCCTCGGCGGGGAGTTCCGCGATTTTGGGGAGCGCATCCTGGACACGGTTCTCTCCAAAGACATGCTGACCGGAATTCCAGGCTTCTTGTATCACCGCAGGGGGGTAGGTTTTTGAAACTGCGACCAAGCGAACGTCCAAAACCTGGCGTCCCACGCGATGAGCCGCATCCTGCATTCTGGAGTGGATGTTGATGAGATTATCTGAAATTTGGGACATAGGTGATGTTGGATATTCTTAGAAATGCTTACTACCCGAGGAAATCGGGTTCGACTATAGTTGACTCTAATCAAATCATTCCCATATGCGCCCTGAAAAATTCACCATCAAACTTCGCGAGGCTCTCAATGGAACTTTGGAACTCGCCTCGAAAAATGACAATCCCGAGATGACTTGTGAGCACTTCTTGCAGGTTCTGTTGGAACAACCCGATGGGCTTGCCAAGCCATTGTTGGAAAAGTTGGGGGTTGCAATACCGGCTTTAGAAGGAAGACTTCGAGATGCCGTTGCTGGGTTTCCGTGTGTTCGTGGTGCAGCCCAGCCCCATCTTTCTCGCGAGTTGAGCAAAGTTCTGGATGCCGCTGAGGGCGAGATGACAAAGCTCAAGGATGAGTTTGTGAGTGTGGAGCATTTTCTTTTGGCCCTCTTGGCGTCGAACTCCAGCGCTTCAAAGATGCTCAATGAAAGCGGAGTCACTCAAGAGCGATTGATGTCGGCGTTAGCTTCTGTTCGGGGCAATCAGCGCGTCACCGATGCGGATCCCGAAGGGAAATACCAGACACTCGAGAAATATGGTCGCGATCTCACAGCGCTTGCAAAGAAAGGCAAAATTGACCCAGTGATCGGTCGAGATGAGGAA
>JBILZC010000010.1:0-50728 GCA_044377415.1 Terrimicrobiaceae bacterium
CTTGAATGCAAACGACGACAAAGGCGATAACACCCAGATTTTTGACCCAACGGCGAGGCTCTACGGCCAGCAACCAAGCGGCCAAAATCATAGTGAGCAACCCCACGCCCGAAGCGATTAGGCGGTGGGCATGCTCATAGAAAATCCCGCCCACCCAGCCGGATATCGGAAAGAGAAACATATTGTAGCCATAGGTGGTGGGCCAATCCGGAACGGACATGCCCACGCCCTTCGAGGTCACGATCCCTCCGCTGCAGAGCAGAAGGAAGGTCGATGCGAGTGTGAACCAAGACCAGGCATGCACCCCGACTCGTCGGAGATCCACGGATGAGTTTTGGCTACCCATGCACCTAACCGTTAGTGAGACTCCAGCTGGGCACCATCGGGGGCCTTTTCCGTTTGCATCAAGAAATCCCGCTCGATGCCAGGAACGCTATATTCGTAGGGACCATGATAGACCACAGGAGTGACAGGGAAGTTGCCATGGCCGGGAGGCGATGCAACTGTCCATTCGAGCGTGTTCGCATTCCAAGGATTGTTGGGTGCTTTTTTGCCATTCCGGAGACTCGAGATGACGTTCCAGAGGAAAACAAAAGTGGTGAGTCCTAGGCCCATTGCTCCGATCGTACAGAGTTGGTTGAGCGGCTGGAGTTGGCGAAGGTGGTCGTAGACGGTTGGATCCGCGATACGGCGCATCATTCCGCCCAATCCGAGATTGTGCATCGGGAAGAATGTGAGGTTAAAGAATACAAAGGTGAGGAAGAAGTGCCATTTCCCGAGCGTCTCACCGAGCATGCGTCCGAACATTTTCGGGAACCAGAAATAGATTGCTCCAAAGATGGCGAAGATACTGCCTCCGAAAAGCACATAGTGGAAGTGGGCCACAATGAAGTAAGTATGGTGGACGAAGAGATCGACCGGTGTCGATGCCATGAAGATGCCGCTCAAGCCGCCGATGACGAACATCGAAACGAAGGTCAGCGCGAAACACATTGCGGTGGTAAACTCAATCGACCCGCGCCAGATGGTTCCCATCCAGTTGAAGGTTTTAATTGCTGATGGGACGGCGATCACCATGGTCGAGACGGAGAAGGCCGCGCTCAAGGTGAGATTCATGCCACTCACGAACATATGGTGACCCCAAACAACGAAGCCTAGGAACCCAATGGCGATCATGGCGTAGACCATCGCTTTGTAGCCGAAGATCGGCTTGCGGGAGAATACCGCCAAGATTTCCGAGGTCAGACCCATCGCGGGAAGGATCATGATGTAAACTTCGGGGTGACCGAAGAACCAGAAAAGGTGCTGCCAGAGGAGGGGTTGACCGCCGCCCTGAGGTGAGAAGAAACTGGTGCCAAGGTTGAGGTCCGCAAAGAGCATCGCTGCTGCGGCGGAAAGGACGGGCACTGCGAGAATGAGGAGAATCGCGGTAATGAAAAGCGACCACACAGGAAGAGGCATGCGGAACATCTTCATGCCCGGAGCGCGCATGTTTACGATTGTTGTAACGTAGTTGGTCGCGCCGGCGATGGAGGAAAGGCCGTTAACAAATAAAGCAATACCCCATAGTCCTTGGCCCATCGGTGTTCCATTGTAGGCAGCCACGGAACTCAGCGGAGCGTAGGCAGTCCATCCAGTGCCAGGAGCACCGCCCGGAACGAAAAATGCGGCCATGAGGATCACTCCCGAGAGCACGTAGAGCCAGTAGCTTAGCTCGTTGAGTAAAGGGAACGCCATATCTCCGGCTCCAATCTGGAGAGGAATAAGGTAGTTTCCGAAAGCGCCGATCAGCAGTGGCATCACGACAAAGAAAACCATGATCGTGGCATGCATGGTCACCAGCATGTTGTAGCCGCCGGGTATGATCGAGCCATCGACGGCGACCGTGGTGGGCAGGAGGTTACCGATGATTGGAATTGCAGCACCTGGAAAACCCAGTTGCCAGCGAACGCCGAGGGCGAGGGCGCCACCGATGAAAAGAAAAGCGAGTGCTGTCCAGAGGTATTGGAGGCCGATCATCTTGTGATCGTAGGTCCAAAGATATTTTTTTATAAAACCCACATCATGGTGCTCGTCGTGGGCATGGGTTTCGTTAACTGGTGTGTCCGCAGTGATTGCTGTCATTTGAACAATGGAATTTGAGTTTTCGAACTCCTATTAAAGAACAAATTCCCTCGGCTGAACATAAAAAAATATTTCGATCGATGCAAATGGGGGCATGGGTGACGATAGCGGGGGATGCTCGAGCGTCGCGATGGAAGGGCGTTTTGCTTATAATCCGGCGGTTGCTAATTCCCGCAGAAGGGACCGATTGAGTCGGATGCCAGCGAGAAAGTTGGCGATTGGGAAGCTCTCGTTTGGGGCATGGGCGCGGCAATCTGGCGACGCCAGTGCCAGCAGCAGCGCGGGGTGACCGAGGATTTTTTGAAAATCGGTCAGGATCGGGATGGAGCCGCCTTCGCGGGTGAGGGCTGGCGGACGACCGAACGTTTCCTCCAAGGCGCGTCGGGCGGCTAGGCCTTGGGAGCTTGTCGGGTCGAATGCGAAGGGCTCGCCACCGTGGCCGTTGATGATCTCGATGCGAATGCCAGCAGGGCAGTTTTTTTCAAAATGACGAGCGGCCAAAGCCAGAATCTGATCGGGCTTTTGATTGTGAACGAGGCGGAAAGACACCTTAAAAAAAGCTTCTGCTGGCAGGACGGTTTTACTGCCTTCACCTTGGTAACCACCGCCAAAACCGTTGATCTCGGCGGTCGGTCGGGCTCCGATGCGCTCGACGGCGGAGTATCCGGATTCACCGGCGAGTTCGTCGACTCCGGCTTGCCGGGCGATATCACGATCCTGAAGGGGAGAATCCTCCGCTGCGGCACGTTCCCAGTCCGCCATTTCCTTCACGTCATGATAAAACCCATCGATCGCAATGCGGCCGGAATCATCGTGCAGGCTGGCAATGAGGCGGGCTGCCGCCGTGACGGGATTCGCCACCGCACCACCGTAGATGCCGGAGTGGAGATCATGCGAGGGGCCGATAACTTTAACATCCATGGTGGCGATACCCCGAAGGGCGTAACTGAGGGTCGGGTAGCCCTCGGCGGCCATACCGGTATCCGAGATGGCGATGGCGTCGCAGGCGAGTTCGGCCCGGTTTTTTTCCAAAAATGCTGTGAGGTTGGTGCTGCCGATTTCCTCCTCTCCTTCGATGAGAAAAATCACATTCACTGGTAGCGGACCTCCCGCTAGCGCTTCGCCCACGCCAAGAATGTGGGCTAAAATCTGCCCCTTGTTGTCACTCGCTCCGCGACCATAGAGGCGTCCGTCACGGATTTCGGGAGCGAAGGGCGGGGAGGTCCAGAGATCGAGAGGCTCGGGGGGTTGGACGTCGTAGTGACCATAGATTAGCACCGTTTTCTTGGAGGGATCGCGCGGTGTTTTAGCCAAAACCACAGGGTGTCCGGCGGTAGGCTCGAGACGAGCTTCGAGGCCGATGGCGCGGAGCTTCGTCAACACCCACTCGGCGCACGACTGCATGTCGGGTTGGTGGGCGCTCTGCGCGGAAACACTGGGAATCCGAACAAATTCAATAAGTTCATCAATGCGAGGGTCGTTCATAGAAAATCTCAATATATTGTGGTAGAGGATGGAAAAGCGCCCTTGATATTGTATTTTTTTCTTGTTCTGGCAAGGTCGCACACTAGGCTCAGAAGCATCTTTTAACCGAATTCCCATGTATCTGCAATCTCTGGAAATCATCGGATTCAAATCCTTCGCCGCAAAAACCATCCTGAATTTCCACCGGGAGGTCACTGCCGTGGTGGGCCCAAATGGTTGCGGAAAATCCAACGTGCTCGACTCGATCCGTTGGGTGCTCGGCGAGCAGTCGGCCAAGGCGCTTCGCGGTGGCGAGATGTCGGATGTGATTTTTAGCGGCACGGATAGCCGTCCACCTTTGGGTATGGCGGAGGTTTCGATGACCTTTGCGGAATGCGAGAAGGAGTTGGGGGTAGAGTGGAATGAAGTTCGCATCACCCGCCGTGTTTATCGCGATGGGAAGAGCGAATATTTTCTCAATAAAACGGCCTGCCGCCTGAAGGATATCCACCAACTTTTCATGGATACGGGCGTCGGTCGCAGCGCCTACTCGATCATGGAGCAGGGCAAGATCGACCAGATTTTGAGCAATCGCCCGGAGGATCGGCGCGCCATTTTTGAAGAAGCCGCCGGAATCACGAAATTCAAGTCGCAGAAAAAAGAAGCGCTCCGAAAGTTGGAGCTCAGCGAGTCGAACTTGGTACGGGTTCAAGACATCATCAAAGAAGTGAAGCGACAAATTGGGTCGCTGCAGCGGCAGGCAGCCAAGGCGCGGCGATATCAATCCGTGCTTCAGGATTTGAGGGTCTTCGACACGCACCTTTCTTATAACACCTATCGCAATCTTTCCAGTGAGTTGGATTCACTGCGTTCGCGCCTCAATGGAGGAGAGGAGAACAGGCAGAGCCACGAGCAGGAAATTGCGAGCCAGGAGGCCGAGCTTGCCGAGCTAAGGCAGGGCTTGCAGGAACTGGAAACCGAGGCGGAAACAATACGGGACGGGATGCAAACGCTTCGGAACCGCGTCTTTTCAGCCGAGAATCGGATTCAAACCAACCATGAGCGTAGCGCTGAATCGACGATGCTGATTGATCGTCACCGATTGGACATCAGCCAAGCGGAGGAAAAAATCCGCACTCAGGAGGAGCAAATCGAGCAGACGGACGCGTTGCTCACTCAGATGGTTGAGAGTCTCGGTCAGCATCAGGCGACCTTGGATGAGCACAGCGCAAGGCTTTCCGCTGTACGCGAGGAGCGCATCGGAGTGGAGCGCGAACTCTCTGCCAACAGTTCGGAATTCACCGGCTTGGAATCCCGCCTTCATTCTCTGCGAGCCGAGATATCGACTGCCGCGAGTCGGCGGGAATCGGGCGAGACTCGCATGCATCTCCTCCAAGGCGAGATCGACACCACCACGCGACAGACGGCGGAATTTTCCCTCAACATGGAGGAACTTCAGCGACGCAAGGATTCTGCGCAATTGGCCTTGGAGCATTCGCAAGCCGAAGTAGCAGCGTCCATCGCCGACCACGACGATGCGCAATTCGACAGGCAGAATGCCGATGCTGTGATGAACGAGGCGGGCAAAGAAGCTGCGGGTGTGGAGTCGCGCTTGGAGGTTCTGCGCCAACTTCAGGAACAGGGCGAAGGGTTGGACGAGGGGACGCAGGCTGTCTTGCGCGGGCTCGACAATCCGGAGTTTTTTCAAAGTGCGCTTGCGGGAACTCTCGCTGGCCACATTCAAGTCGAGGAACGCTTTATTCCCGCCATAGAAGCGGCCCTAGGTCCGGCTTTGCAGGCGGTGATTTTCCGCGACCCCGAAGCGGCTAAGGCGGCCATTCAGACACTTCATGGAAAAAAACTTGGCCGCGCCGCAATCATTCCCGGCGATTGGATTTCAAGTATCGCGGATGTGTCTGATGGGGATCTTCCGTTTGGTGTGCTGGGTCGGGCCTCCGAGTGCGTGAAGGGGGATGGCGCTGGTGCTGCTTTGGCGAGGCAACTTTTGAAGGGTGTGCTCGTTGTCGAAAATATGGGCGACGCATTCCGGTTGCGCTCCGAAAATCCTCGATTTGCTTTCACTGCTCTGGAAGGCGGATTCATCAGTCACAGCGGACTCATTTACGGCGGGCTCTCCGGCGACAATGCCGGGCAGTCGACCCTGCTGCGCAAGGTGCAAATTGAAACATTGGAAACCGCGCTCGCTTCCGCCACCGCGCGCATCGAGGATCTCGCCGTCACCCGCTCGCGGGCTGTTGCCGCGATGGAGACCGCCACGACGCGCCTTCGTCATGCCCGCGAGACACAGCAGGCCGCACAGGTCGAATCCGCCTCCATTGAAAACGAGCGTCGGCACATGGAGCGCCAACTCTCGGACATCGAAGCCAAACGGGGATCGTTTCAGCGTGAGACCACATCGATTGAGGAGGCGATTCGCAGCAGTCTTGCGCGTTTGGGGGAACTTGAGGCCCGCATAGCCGAAACGACGTGCGCTCTCGACACGAGCCGTGCCACGCGCAACGAGTGCGAAACGCGCATCCAAATTGCCCGTGAAAATGAAAGTGCTGCCTCCGATGCTTTGAATGAAATCCGGGTGAGGGTCGCAACCGAGCGTCAGCAGCAGGAAGGTCTCCATCGCCAACGCGGACCCATGGCCGCTCGCATCATTGAGTTGAACGAGCTTCTCGATGCCCGCCGAGTAGATATCTCCAACTACGAGTCCCGCATCGACTCGCTGGCCGCTGAGAATGCCTCGCTCGATATTTCCATTTCAGAATGGCGCGAGGAACTCTCGATGGAAGAGGCGAAGCTCAACGCTCTCATGGCGCGCCGCTCCGAGGTCCATGCGCAGGCTGAAGCGGTTGACAATACGCTTCGCGCCGCGCGGCAGCAACTCGCCCAACTTCAGGATGAACGCAGTCGCTTGGAGGTGAAGGCCGCGCAGAGCGAGATGCGTCTGGAAAATCTTCGCGTGCATGTGACGCAGCGCTATCAGGCCGATCTGGAGGTTTTCGAGCCGGACACCTACGCTCTCCTCTGCGCCCTGCGGGATCGCGATCAGGGCAAATCCGATTCCCCCGAAGAGGGCGAGGATGCTACACTTGCGCCCAAGGTGGAATCCGAAGTCGAGCCTCTGCCAACGCAAAGCGGATCGATTCCTTGGGGCCGCATCGAGCAGCTTGTCAGCGAGTTGACATCGCGCCTTGATTCGATGGGGCCGGTGAATATTGATGCCATTCAGGAGTTCGAAGAGCTCGAGCAACGCTATCTATTTTTGGAAAAACAAAACGAGGACTTGGTAACCTCGAAGGCCGAGCTTCTCGAGGTGATCGCGAAGATCAACCATACAACGAAGGCCCTCTTTGCCGACACCTTCGAGAAAGTCCGCGTCAACTTTCAAGAGATGTTCACCGAGCTTTTCGGCGGGGGTCGCGCGGATCTTGTTTTGGTGGATGCGAGTGATCCGCTCGAGAGTGGCATCGACATCATTGCGAAGCCACCTGGCAAACAACTTCAGAGCATCAGTCTCCTCTCGGGTGGCGAGCGAACGATGACGGCCGTCTCGCTCCTCTTCGCCATATACATGGTCAAGCCCAGTCCCTTCTGCGTGCTAGACGAAATGGATGCGCCGTTGGACGAGTCGAATATCACTCGCTTCATCAAAATCCTAGATCGATTCACCGATCAGAGTCAGTTCGTCGTCATCACGCACAACAAACGCACGATCAGTCGCGCAGACATGCTTTATGGAGTGACCATGGAGGAACACGGCGTGAGCAAGCTTGTGAGTGTGAAGTTCAGCGGCAAGTCGGAGGACTCCGTCAAATCTGACCAGAGCGTGGCCCATGTTTTCGGTAAATCCGAGAACCTCGCCAGCGAGGATATCGCGATGGCTGCCTCCGTGGCCGAGAGTATTCAGCCCGAGACTTTGGAGGAGGAACCTGTCGCAACATGAGTCTTCATAAAAACCTCAAGGAGGCCGTTCAGGCGCGGCTGGATATTGTTGCCGATCACGCCTTCCGCGATCGTGATGCCGCCGCTCACTTGGAAGCACTCAAGTTCGCTGCGTCGCATCTGGAATCCTTAGTTGCGAGCCTTCCCTCGGACACCGATCCGAACCTCCGCCATTATCTCGAGCGTCAAAGCTACACAAAGGCGCTGGCGTGGTTGCAAGACTCGGCCGCCTAAATCAATATCACTTGGATATGAATAACCAACCATAGCGATGAAGACAGAGACGTTCGCCTCGGGTAGCTACATTTTCAAAGAGGGGGATTTGAGTCAGGAGGCCTACCGCATTATTCGAGGGAAAGTCGAACTCACGACGGAAGTTGATTCGAAACCCGTGATACTTGCCCAACTCGGCAAGGGGGATATTTTTGGTGAAATGGCCATGATAGACGAGCGGCCGAGGTCCGCTTCGGCCCAATGTTTAAAGCCCACCGAATGCGAGGTGATGCAGCCTGGTGATTTTCAGTCCGTCATTTTGGATCAACCCGCCCGTTCGCTACCCTATCTCTCGGCTCTATTTGAGCGTTTGCGCTCCGTGACAAACCGACTTCAGCATGAAGGCCGTGTTGAACCAAAATCCCAAGTGAGCCCATTGGAAAATGAGGTTCCAATTAAACCAACGCCCATTGAGGCGGATCCATTTTCTCCATTTCAAATGCAAACAGAGAGTCAACAAGAAACCGCCGTTTCGACGATCATATTAACACCCATGACGCCGACGTGTTCGTCCGTGATGCCTGAAGGATATGAAGCGATGCAGTTAGTTAAGTTTCCCTTTTGTATTGGGCGTAAATCGCAGTCCAGCACGAAGCATGTTGAAGTTTTATCCGCGAACGATTTTATGATAGCAGACACGTTGCCCTTTCAGGTCTCTCGCAACCACTGCTCGATTGAGCGTGAGGGGGATCGCTACTTTGTAAGGGATCGGGGAAGCACGTTGGGAACCATCGTGAATGGGGTTCCTTTAGGGGCAAAAAAAGAGAAACTCATTTATGAACTTTTGCCTGGGGCCAATGAGTTGATTGTGGGATCGAAGCAGAGCCCTTATGTGTTTCAGATCGATCTGGCCTGATGCTGGGAGCGTGATCTAGTCGAGAATTTGCTTGGCCGCTTGGGGAGAGGGAAGGCCCCAGGTTTTCCAACGCGACAAGTATTCACTGCGCGGGAGAAGGACGTAATGCGGGGCACCATCCGTGCGAAGCCAAGTGATCAAATCTCGAATGCGAGGCTCCGTCATGACGGTGCACCCAGCAGTTGGGATTTTGGGGCCGCGCTGGATGTGGAAAAAAATGGCGCTCCCAGCGCCCGGAATAGGACGGGCTGCATTATGCTGGATTTCGATAAGCCATCGGTGCGGGGGGTCATTCAACCGCATGCGTTGTTTTTCAAACCACGCTGGTGGATTTCTAAGATCGACACGAACGTGCCGATTGTAGTTTGGCAATGAGGGGTCATCAATCCAAGCGTCCACAAGGGACATCG
This sequence comes from Terrimicrobiaceae bacterium, assembly GCA_044377415.1. Classification (GTDB taxonomy): domain Bacteria; phylum Verrucomicrobiota; class Verrucomicrobiia; order Chthoniobacterales; family Terrimicrobiaceae; genus UBA967. Next base: position 9,082 of record JBILZC010000010.1, read on the forward strand.
TGTGAAATGGGAAATCCGCTCCCTTTGGCAATGTGGAATCATAGGTGAAGATTTTGCCAATTTTGAAAATGCCGGCTGGGGAGCGCTTGTCATTTTCGCACTTGAGGGGGTGAGCAGCATTTGTCGGAGTGGGATGCTCACCAATGCCCCACGCAAGACCGTTGCGTCCATAAAGGACATCCCAAGCCGAAGAGACCGGCACCCACTCTTGTGCTTTCTTTTCAAAAAGTTGGAGCTGTCCGGTCGAAGAATTCCACTCCGGAGCGATGGAAACCACGATTTGCGCTGTCTTTGCCGAAAGACCTGCCGCCTCGATGAGGGGCGCCATAAGCAGGAAGCCAAAAAGAATCAGAGCGCGCATGGAGAATCGTCGGCGCAGGGCGAAAAAATCAAAGCTTCGCGGGAACGGCTTCGACGGCGGGTTGAGGGACCGAGGCTTATGGTGCTCCCATTGTTGCTGGGGAACCTGGCGTGGCTCCGAGGCGAGAGAGTTGGGATGCCGCCATGCGAGCCACGGGGGACTGCGGGAATTGTGAGCCGATCATGTTGTAGGATCGGCGGGCTTCCTCACGCTGGAATGAGCGAAGATAAATCTCTGCTTCTGAATAGGCGGCATAAGGGGCCGCGTAACTTTGGGGATATTGTGTGACCACTTGCTGGTAGGTCGCAATAGCGGTTTTGGTGTCACCTGCTGCATCTTGGTTTTGTCCGATGCCCAACAAAGCTCCTCCAGCGAGATCGTGTCGGGGAAAATCTTTCATAAACACACGGAACGCGGCTGTGGACTCATCGAGTTTGCCCTCATCGCGTAGGATTGCAGCGATCCGCAAACGGGCATTGGCGGCTGGCATAGTGGAAGGATATTTGGCAATGAGAGCTTGATAAGCTTCGATTCCGCCGGCTTCAGCGAGGAGTTTTTGAGCTTGGCCATTGGCTTGGTTGGTTTTAAGGAACCAACCGATGGTGGCCACTAGGGCGAGCAAAAGAATAGCGGCTCCGGTGAAAAAACGGGATTTGTTTTTTTCCCAGAAGAGATCGCTATCCAAGGAGGAATCGGCCAAGACTGGGCCTTCAAAAATCGGGGTTTGCGAAGTGGCCATATTAACCGCCTACCTCCGCACGGGCTGCATCGGCTAGGGCCGTGCTGAGATAACGTTCACCTGTCGAGCAACCAATCGTGACGATCAGTTTGCCGGCATTTTCAGGACGTTTCGCGATTTCGATAGCGGCGTGAACATTGGCGCCGGTGCTGATCCCTCCGAGGATGCCTTCCTCCTTGGCGAGACGGCGAGCCATTGCAAAAGCGTCATCGTTGCTGACTCGGACGCACTCAATGATCTGGGATTCACCAGCGGCATTTTTGAGATGGAGGTTGTTGGGGACGAATCCGGCTCCGGTGCCTTGGATTTTGTGTGGTCCTGGCTTCAGAGGTTGGCCGGCAAGAGTCTGAGAAATGACTGGAGAGTCAGCTGGCTCCACGGCGATCGCTTGAAACGAGGGTTTGCGGGAGCGGAGCGCCTCTACGCAACCGGTGATCGTTCCGCCTGTTCCAACGGCCGAGACGAGAATGTCCACCTTGCCATCGGAGTCGGCCCAGATTTCTTCCGCGGTCGTTTTGGAATGGATAGCGGGGTTCGCTGGGTTGTTGAATTGTTGAGGCATCCATGCGTTCGGAGTTTCCTGAACAAGGGCCTCCGCCTTGGCGATAGCCCCCTTCATTCCCTCGGAGCCCGGAGTGAGAACCAGCTTGGCGCCGAGCATGGCGAGGAGGGTACGGCGCTCGAGGCTCATCGTTTCAGGCATAGTGAGGATAATCTTGTAACCTTTAGCCGCGGCAACGAAGGCCAGAGCGATGCCGGTATTTCCACTTGTCGGCTCGATGATGATGGTGTCTGGCTTGAGGATGCCACGTTGCTCGGCATCTTCGATCATGGCCATGCCGATACGGTCTTTCACGCTCCCGAGCGGATTGAAGAACTCGCATTTGAGAGCGATGGTGGCATTGAGACCGGCTGTGACGCGGTTGAGTTTAACCAGGGGTGTGTGGCCCACGGTTTCGACGATGTTGTTGTAAATCTTTCCCATAGGTTTCAGCGTGAGATTCCGATTACTACACAAGCCAACCAGCTAGTGCAACTCAGATTCAGTGGGGTTTTATCCGGTTGTTCGCAGTCCGCTCGCGATTGCGTTGATGCTCAGAAGCACTTGGGGTAGCAACTTGTCCTTTTGAAGCGTCGTGGTCGCTCCAGATGTGCGCCATTTCGAAAGGAGTTCGACTTGGTGGATGTGGAGTGAGCGCAGTCCGGCATCGCGGAGGGCGAGGGTCTTGAGCATTCGCGGACGCCGAACCTCCAAGCTCCCGCCGAAGACTTCTGCCATCATGGATCGCGTGGCATCAAATTCGTTGAGAATAATGGCGAGGATCGTGTCCCTCACTTTCGGATCGGTGACAAGGCTGGCGTAGAGAGACATGATATCCCGATCCGCGCTGGCGAGGTTCGTTTCCACGTTGGTGAGAACATAATAGAGGAAAGGAGATTTTTTGAGCCCTTTGGAGAGGCTTTGGAAAAGGGTCGGACGATTCGTTGAAAGTTCACGAAGCGCGCTGCCCACACCGAACCAGCCCGGAAGGTAGTGACGACTTTGATTCCAACTGAAGACCCAGGGAATGGCGCGCAGATCGGCTAGAGTGCGCTGACCCGTGCGGCGTGAGGGTCGGGAACCGATACGGCTCGTCTCAAGGGCATCAATCGGCGTGGCCTCCGAAAAGTAGGCCATGAAGTGAGGGTGCTGGATGAGCGAGGTGTAAGCGTTGCGGCTAGACGAGGAAAGAAATTCGCAGGTCGGCAGGAAGTCGGCATCAGCGGGACTCTGGGATTGCTGAATGGAAACAGCGGCAACACCGGCTTGCAATAATTCGAGGTTGTGGACCGCCGAGGCGATGGTGCCGTATTTTTGGAAGATGGTTTCACCTTGTTCGGTGACGCGAAGATCTCCGCGAACCGAGCCACGCGGAAGGGCATCCAAAAAGCGATGTGTGGGGCCTGCGCCGCGGCTGATCGTGCCTCCGCGTCCGTGGAAAAACCGGATTTTGCCACCAGCCTCATAGCCCGCCAGAGCGAGAGCTTGTTGAGATTGGTGGAGGGCCCATTGACTCGCGAAAATGCCGCAGTCTTTGTTGCTGTCGCTATATCCGATCATGACCTGCTGGATCGGCAGGTTGCGTTGGGGTGACGGGATTCGTGTCACTCCACGGAGTTGGAAGTCGAGACTGCGTTTGGTAACCGGGTGGGCAAGAAAATCCCGAACGATGGAGGGACCATTTTCGAGATCGTCGAGGGTTTCAAAAAGCGGAACGACGGGGACCTCGCATACAAGGCCCTCCGTGGACCAGTGGGCTAAGCCGACTTCGCGTGCGAGCAGATAAACGCAAAGAAGATCGGAGAGCCTCTTCGTCATACTCACGATCAGGGACCCAATGCCGTCGTGGCCGAATTTTTGAATGTGCCGGCGGAGAACGCTATAGCAGGCGAGAACAGCATCCGCCTCGTGTCCCGCCGTGGCATCGGCTCCAATAAACGGACGCGGTGAGCGAAGTTCCTTTTCCAGAAAAGCAATGCGGCGATCCTCATCCCACTTTGAGAACGGACCATCATCGGAGCCGCTGGCCTTGAGAAGCTGATCGATGGCAAGATCGTGAAAGTGGCTATTCTGGCGGATATCGAGTGAGGCGAGGTGAAATCCGAAGGCATCCAACGCGCGCCGTACGGGCGAGACGGCGGTATCGGCAAGACGGCCCGCACCACTTTCATGCAAAGAGTCGGAGAGAAGGGCGAGATGGGCCTCCAGCTCGTAGGGATGACGATATTGGATTCCGCCACCTTCCACGAGTTTCGCCTCTTCGACTTCGCCGGTGGTGACGGGTAGTTTGCCTTGAAGGAATAGCACAAACTGACGCCAAGGTTCGTCCGAGTAGCTGAGCTTGAGGCTTTCCGCAAGGGAGGGGTTTTCTTCGGAGAACTTAGTGAGCAAGGACTGGAGTGATGCCGGAAAATCCTGAAAGTTGCTTGAGAGGGGAAGTTTCGTTGAAAGGTCTTCCAGTTGCCGGTAGAGAACAACGAGAGCGCTCAAGCGGAGTTCTCTCAGGCTGGATTGAGTGACAGAAGCGGTGACGAGGGGATGACCGTCGCGGTCGCCGCCGACCCATGTGCCCAAACGAATTTTCGGCCGACTGAGTGGGTCCGCGAGAAGACGAGCATCAAAGCCAACGGATTTCCAAGATTGAATCAACCTCTGGTCGAGCCGTGAGAGGGCGAGAGGGAAGACCTCGCGGAGATAATAAATCACGCCTCGGCGCTCGGTGGCCACATCGGGTTTTTCCAAGAGGATCTCGCCGGTACGCCAGAGTCGCTCGAGCACGACCTTGATTTGATCGCGGAGGTCGTCTCTTTGAGCGGGAGTGAGTTGATTTGCCTCCCGCGCGGTGAGGAGGCCGTGAATGGCGCGATGTTGCTCAAGCACGGCCGCGCGTTTTGCCTCGGTGGGGTGAGCGGTGAGAACGGGCTCAATGCGGATCGTGAGAAGAGCGGCGGCAATCTCTTCGGGCGACATGCCGGAGTCGGCGAGGGCGCGCAATTGGTTCGGCCAAAGCCCAGGCTCAGATTCGCAGCCTTTCTCGATTTCGCGAGCACGACGTGTTTGGAACGCCGCATTTTCTTCGACCATATTTAGGAGCTGGAATGCAATCGAGGTCGCTTGTTCAAATCCCTCGGAACAACCAGCCATGGTTCCAACCCAAGGCAAACGCTCGGCTACTTCGTCCTCGCCGAGTTCATGTAAAACCTCTTGGAGACATCCCATAAGAAAATCCAAATCTGCGGAGATTTTCTCAAAGCCCGATGCAATATATTCAGCCGTTGTGTTCACCCTAGTTGCGGACTCTTGCGGGTTTTGAGGAAAATTTCAACGCCCGAGGTTGTTTTTTTGCGCAAATATTCTCGAAGGCGGCAAACAGGGCAAAGGTCTGCTGGAGCATAGGCGGGTTTACGCTAGTGAAAAGGAGCGGAAACGCTGAGAGGCCTTGGACTTATTTACTAGGCTAGGAAATATAAACCAACTGCCGGTAGGTTGGGCCGTGGCGAAGTGATCACAGGGAGGTCACTCGCCATACACGCCCTTGGCTCCGTAGGACCCGTAGTATTTGCCAGAATAGTAATAGGCGTAGTAGCCTCCGCGGCCGCTGGGCAGGAAGTTAAGAATCAGGCCTGCTGGGGTCGTTTTGGTTTCCTCCAAAGATTTAATGGCGCGCATCACCATTTTCTTAGGTGTGGTGAACGCCCGAACAACCAGCGTGCAAAGATCAATGTGGGGAGCAATGAGAAGCGTGTCACTCACAGCCAGCAGCGGAGCGGAGTCGACGACAATGCGGTCATATTTCGAAAGCGCTTCCTTCAAAACGCGATCGATATTCTCGTAAGTGAGCAACTCGGAGGGATTCGGCGCACGGCCACCCGCCGTCATGATCTGCAAGTTATCAATGTGAGTGGGAACGATGGCATTTTTCATCGTGCAAGTCCGCATGAGCACCTCGGAGAGACCGGGCTTCCGGTTCTCACCGAAAAACACGATGGAACCACCCGGTTTGCGAAGATCCGCATCGATAAAAAGCGTGTTGAATCCCTGCTGCGCGAGGGTCACTGCAAAGTTCGAACTGCAAAAGGTTTTGCCTTCGCTTGGCATGGAACTCGTGAAGAGAAAGGTCCGTGCATCTTCATTGATGCGGTGAAGCGTCAATGAAGCTCGAAGCGATCGGAACGACTCGGCCACAATGCCCGACCGCTCTTCGTTGGTGACAAGGACGCTGGCTCTAGCATTCAAGCTAAGCTTGGGAATGGCCGCGATGACGCCAACGCCAGTGACGTTTTCGACTTGATCAACGGTTTTCATGCTTGTGTCCATGAAGAACATGAGCAAAGCGAGTCCAATACCGATGGCGGCGCCACCCAGCAGTGCTTGTGTCCACTTTTTCGTTACGCTTGGGCGGATCGGCCCTGCCCCTACAGCTGTTTCATGAATGCGTACGGGGGATTCCGTGAGCTGCTTGGAGACATCGACTTCCTTGAGGCGCGAGATAACGGAGTTGTAGAGAGCTGTGTCTGTTTCCTGTTCACGTTTGATATCATTATACTCGATGGACTTGTGGGTCACTTCAAGAAGTCGCTTCTCAGCGGCTTCGCGGGCAGCCTTCATTTCTATGGACTGAACTTCCAAGCGATTGCGCGAGTTGGCCAAGAGGGTGACGGCATCTTTGAGGACCCTCTTCAGGTCGCCCTTCGTGAGATCGATTTGGGTTTTGATGGCGACATAGGAGGGGTGTTTGGAGCGGTAGCGTTGGGAGACGATGGTTAAATCCCTTTGCCGAGCACTCAACGATTCCGAATACTGAGCGACCTTGGGTTCCGCTGCTACGCTGGGCAAAGTGAGAAGTTCCTCCGGTTCACCTGTGTTGGCTCGAATGACGGCCAAGTCGCTATCGATTTGTTCGATGCGGCGCTGAATGAGGGCTTGGTTATTTGAAATCTCGCCCACTTGAGTTTGAGCCGAAGAGAGCATGGTCTCGATGGAGGCGGCGCGTTCCCTCTCGCGGAAACTCTGCATGGCTTCCTCGGACACGCGCAATTTCTTACGCAGGCGGTCGGCTTCCTCAACCAAGAATTGCGTTGCGGACTTGGCCGCATCCGAACGCTTTTCGAACACATAGCGGATGTATTCATCGGCGTAGGCATTGGCCAGCTTCACGGAGAGGTTTGGATCACGACTTGTGATCGAGACATCAATCAAGCGCGTCTGGGGTCGGTAAACGACACCCACCATCCCGGAAAGGGAGCCTGCCGCGCGATCGTTAGTGGCATCCTTGGGGGAAATCCCTACGGCGGAAAGAAAGCGTGGATCTTGGTCGAGCTTGAGGCGGGCACTGACACGCTGGGAAAAGGGATAGCTACGGATCAAATCCACCACGGTATTGATCATGTCGATACTGCGAATCTGTTCGTCACGCACTTGTGAGAACCTCGCATCCAAAATGCGCGCCTGATCTTGCTCGATAAAAAGAACGGAACGCGCACGGTAGGTTGTTTCGATCTTGGATAGGGTGAATCCGGCATAAATACCGCCCAAAATCACGCAAAGAATCACAATCCAAAGGCGATCAATGACCGCATGAAAATATTCCCGCCAATCTATCGACTCTAACGGTGGGGCGGATTCTGGCGGGCGTGGTTGAGTGGCCTGATCTGTGCTCATCGGAAGTGGTGCTTAATTGGGAATAGGGGATTGGGAATCAATACCAACTTTCACCGACAGTAATGATATCGCCCGGTAGGACATCGAAGCTCCCGCCCTGGGGATCCTCGAGCTTCTTTGTGTTGACTTTAATGGTTTGGGTTTTTCCTTCAACCGACCGCTTCACGGTGATATTCTTGGTATCGGCGATACGGCTGAATCCGCCAGCCATGCCGACGGCTTCAAGGATGCCCAGAGACTCGGTGCCTTGAAGTTCGTAGCTGCCGGGTCTTGTGACTTGTCCGATGATCGTGAATTTCCTTTGCGTGTAGGAAACAATGTTCAAATAGACTTGGGGGTCAACAACATAGTCGGCATTAAGAAGCTTGCGAATATGCTCTTGGGCCTCCCGCACACTCATGCCGGCCACTTTGACTTCACCTAGAAGTGGCAACTGGACTCGGCCGTCGCGGGCAATCTTGGATTGCATGTTCAAATCGGGTTCCTTGTAGACCATCAAGTTGAGCGTGTCGCCCGAGGATAAGATGTAGTCGCCCTCGCCTGCTATCAAAGTGGGAATGGGGGCGTCCGAACCAAAAGGCTTATCCGGTGCGGCGGGACGGCTTTCCTGAGCCGGAGTGGGAGCCGACCTGAAAGCGCCTGCGGGCGCGGTGGGATCCGCTTGGATTTGCGGAGCAGGTAGAACTGGCGGTGCTGCGGAAAGAGGCCGTAAAATCGCAAAGGCGGTGAATAGGAGAACTGAAAAACCGATGGGAGAAATGGATTGGGCAAACATTCTAGTGGGAATCTAAGCAGAACTACTTAGAAGGTCAAATTCAAGCTGGTGCTGAAGCGGGTTTGGAGATCACTGCTGGAGTCATTGCCTCTACCGGTAGTAAACATCATCGAGTTTTGCCAGGAAGCCCACTCGCGAAGGCGCCAACTGATCGTGGCGCTGCTCAGGAAGTGATCTGGTGGTCCCTCGGAGGCGCTGTTATTTTCCGAGTTGGAGAGAGCGACGTAATCCGATTGCTCGTAGCCTGCGGAAAGGGACAGGCTGATGCCCTTGATAAGGCTTTGGGAGACGGTGGCCAGCGCCCCTCGGGTGACGTTATACTGATCCGGGGAGAGGCTGGAGAATCCTTGGTTTTGGTAAACAGAGAGGGAGAGGCGTGTTTTCTGGCGGGCGTTCCAGCCAGCCACAAGGCTGAAATTTGGTCGGATGTCTGTGCCTTGAAAACTGTAGGTGGTTTTTAAATAGGTCTTCTCAGTTGGAGTGTAGCTGATTCCAAGATTGTAAACGGGACGGATGCCGACGGCCTCGGAATTGGCGGAATCCTGATCGGTCACATAGCCCGCTCCCCCACCGGCATCGATTGAAAATTTCGGGGCGAGTTGGTAGGTGACCACGGTCATGGCGTCGAAGGATTGACGACCATTATTAATGCCGCTTTCAAGCGTCTGAAGTTCTTCACTAGAGCTAAGTATGAAGCGAAGATTGGTTTTCGGACTGACGAGATAGTCCACAAAAGTGCTCAAGCCGAGGTTAAGCGTATCGCTGTTCGGTTGGGCTGTTTCGCCAGTGGCGACTTGGGCGTCGGTGGTTTTCGTATAGGAGACTGAGGCCGCTGCGCCAGTGCTGACGGAGTCATTGATGACGTAACGCGCCGAAAGGGATGTGGCGGCTGTTGTCTGGAAGTTGTTTGATCCCGTGATTGTGTCATAACCACTGCCAGTCGAGGCGCTGGCCGAGAGGTCGAGGGTCAGGCGGGAGGACTTGTATCCGATGTCGATGCCTGTCGTCATGGAGATCGGGTTGCGCTGGCCGCCTTGGCCTGCTGCGGTGTAGTCGGGATTGTAGTAGTAGGTGTAACCAGAAGAGAACCGCGTGCCTACGGTCCAGGGCCCGATCTCCCGTTCGTAGCGGATCGCCAGCGTGGGAGAGGAAAAAAAGCTGGTTCTTCCCGCAGGAGACGAACTCTCACCGGTGGAACTTTGAGAGGAGTATTCCCAGCCCGTGGTAAGGCCGAGAGAAAAATCGAGTGGCCCGAAGCGAAGTCGACGTCGAAAATTGTCCGCAAGGCGATCCATGTTTTCTGCAAGGGAAGCTGCTGTCTGCTCAGGTGCGTCCTCTTCCGAATCCGGTTCATCAAGGCCACCATCAGGCTCGAAATATTGGGGGGTAGCCTTGCGGTCATCGTGGGGACCGACCCAGCGGGAACGGTACTCCGCCTCACGAACGGTAAGAACGGTTTGGGACGTTGCCTCCGCTTCCACTGGAAACATCATGGCGCAAAAAACCACCGCGACACTAGAAACGCTAGTTAGCCATTGAAGTGGTTTGATCATTTTAAGGGATCAAAAGCAGAAGAAAAATATCGTGGGGGGCGTGATCACGGTTGGTTTAATCCAATGCTTCGGCCATGTGTTCTATCCAGTTCATAATTTAAACCTAGGTGGGCGGTTCATTATTTATTTAGTGAAGGGGGTGAATCGAGAGTTTGTTATCTGAGTTTTAAGGAAAGAAGTCCATTCTACTTTGGTTGTATGCCGCCTTTTTATAAACAGAAATCCCAGCGCGCTTTCGGAGCATGACAAAGTGAGGGGTCATAAAGTCAGGCAGCGGTTTTGATAAAATGGCGCCGACTTGTCAATTTCCAAACATAGAAACGTCTTCGCTCCTTCGCTCCCTTAGATACAAACACCAACTTGATGGAGGGAGAAATGGGCAGTGAGGGGATCGAACCCCCGACCAATAGTGTGTAAAACTACCGCTCTACCGCTGAGCTAACTGCCCTCAATCCGATGCAGGGAAATCCGACAACGAAAAGACGATTTATTTGTATCATCAACAGTCACCGCTGGCAAGCATCCAGATGAACAAAATCACAAACGCGAACCCTATGTTGAAATTTCGTAAAAGCCAGAGAGGGTTTGAAAAAAAACGATTGCGCAGACAAATAAAAAAGGCGCCCAATAAGGCATTTGGGCGCCTGATTTTATGGTTTCTGGCGGGTGTCTAATTGAATGAAAAACAGCTATCGCTGAATCAGCTTATTGGCATGGCGGCAACCACTACTGGAGCATTATTGAGACGATAAACAGCGCGACGGACATTAACAACCAAGCCGGCCTTTTTGGCATTGCTAAACCAAACGGAAACACTGCTGCTGGGTTTTTGCAAGCTGGCGACAACGCTCTGAACGCTTACGCCTTGATCGCCAGCGACCTCGAGGAGCTTCTTGATTTCATTGGCCATAAACCCATGGGGAGAGCGGCGTTTGCGGGCGCCCCGCTTGGTGCCTTTGAGTGATTTTGATCCCGCAGCCAAGAGGTCATCCGAAGTCTTGCCTGGTTCAGCATGGAGAGCGATTTCCTCCATTTGTTTCTCGATGTTCTCGACTTGACGGATTAATTTGTCTTTTTTCTTGGTAAGAGAAATAAGAGCCTTAAGTGTCGTTGTTTTGATGCTTGTGACTTTCATTAGAAAAGCAAGAAAGATCTCTTATTTTGTAATAAGCAAGACTTTTTATTTTTTGAGACAGCTTTATTTACCAAATTAAATTCATTTTTTAATACTTATGAAGAACGTGATTCGAATTTGGAGGATGAGGAAATCCGCAGAAATTTCCTATTTAACCGAATCGGAAATGACCTTTTCCAAGAAATATGCTTCGGCTGATTCCAAGGAGGCCTATTTGAAGGGCAGATCCGGATTGCGGGCATTTGCTTCGCTTTACGCATCCATCCCACCGCGTGACGTTAAGATAGAAATAACAAAATCGGGGAAACCTTTTTTCGAGAACATAGCGGGCCTTCATTTTAATATCAGCCATTCGGGATCCGAAGTGGCCATTGCTTTTTCGACTAACCCTGTGGGTTTCGATATGGAGGTTCTTGATCGCAAGCGGGACTGCCTTGCGATAGCGGAGCGATTTTTTACGGCCGAGGAATCCCGTGAGGTGAAAATGGCAGGGGACTCGGCAAACAAATTATTTGCAAGATTATGGACGGCAAAAGAATCGATGTTGAAGCTCTCCGGCGTGGGTTTGGTCGGTGGATTGGAGCGCGCAATATCACTCAGTGATCAAGAAGGTCGCTTGGCAGATCAGCGCATCCATCTCGCCCGATTGGATTGGGAGGGAGTGGGCGCTTGCGTAGCCTCGTTCGAGGCTATTGCAAAGGTTGAAGTTGAGATGCACTAATGCGAATGAGTGCAGTAGTTTAGCGCGGAAATTATTGACGGCCTTCTTTCGCCTGAATCGCGAACATTAAACTTTCTTTGGCATCATGGAGGTTGGGATCGATTTCGAGGGCCTGCTTGAAGGCGGTGATTGCTTCGTCTATCCGGCCGGTATGGAAAAGTGCGATGCCGAGATTGCAGCGGAAAACAGCATGAGAGGGCATGTCCTTGAGTAAGTGCTCATAGACTAAAATAGCCTCGTCATTTTGACCATCGAGCATGAGTGCGCGAGCGAGGTTCGCTTGGATTGCAATGAGATCTGGCGAAAGGCGAAGGGCTTCACGAAAGCGGCGCACGGCACCCTTCGTGTCTCTGGCAGCTAACAGCCCGGAGCCGAGGTTGTTTTGTGTCTCGGCGAGATCGGGTCTTAACGCGGTAGCTCGTTCGAAGTGGGTGAGGGCAATCGCATGATTGCCGCGGTTGAACTCTCGAGAGCCATAACGATTGTGGGCCTGCCAACAGCTTTCGTTATATTTCAGCGTATGTAGCCAGAGCACATCCTCGTTAGCCCAAATACCAGCGTAGCTGTGACTTTGGAACACGAGCCCGCCTAGGCCAGCGGCGATTCCAAGCCATGCGACGTTTCGCACGTTTGCTCGGAGCTTGTTGACCAGATGGGTGACTCCACTGGCGATGAGTGAAAGAATCCCAATCATCGGGATATAGACAAAATGATCCGATACCCAGCCGACCCGCATATAAGACATGGCTATAAATCCGAGAACGGGCAGAAGGGTGATAAAATAAAATCCAAAGGCCATCATGGCATGGCGGCCCCAAGATTTTCGCTTCATCCAAAACAGCACGCCAGCAGCAATGAGAGGAATCCAAGCGGCCAATTGGAGGGGCTGGGGTGGATTGGCATCCCATTGAGGATAGATTGGTAGCAAGCCGAATGGCCAAAAAATCTTGCTTAGATAAAAGAGGGTGCCCATGCCGGCAATCGCCAGGCGGGAATCAAATCCCCCGATCGGAATTGGTTCGTTGCCAATAGCGCGGTGGAGTTGAAAGAGAAGGGTCACCATGCCCAGCGCAAGCGAAACCAAAAAAAACGGGGCCGAGCGAAGAAGGTCACGTCGGGAAATCGTACCCCTTTGCCACCAAGCATAGAGAAGAATCAAAAACGGGAACATCACGACCGAGCTCTTTGAAAGCATCGCCGCCAGAAATGCGAGAAGGGCCAAAAAGTAGTATTTGCGAGATTCCCTCTGATCGAAGGTGACGTAAAAAAACGCAGCCAAGAGGAAAAACGGGAGCGAAAAGGTGTTTTTCTGTTCGGCCACCCACGAGACCGATTCCACGCAAAGTGGATGAATCGCAAAGAGCATGCCCGCAAGCCAAGCGCCTTGGATTTTTGTCCGCACGAGCAGCATCCACAAAAGACAGGCTCCCAGCGCGTGAAGGAGGATGGAAACAATATGATATCCGGTTGGATCCATGCCGAAGAATTGCCATTGGATCCAAAGCGAACTCAGCGTGAGCGGGAGGAAGTCCGCCGTCGAGGGAGCGAACCAAAGGCGCCAAAGACCATCCACCGATCTCATCGCGGGATTGGCGGTTATCAAGTAGTCGTCATCCCAAAGCCATTCCCCGTGATAAACAGGAGTGTAAATCCAGAGGCACGCGAGAACGATTAGCGCGCCCTGGAGTAACAGGACTTCCCAGCGAGCGGAGCGTGAGGACGAGGGATGGGACATGATGATGCGACCTCCTACCATGCAGTCCGTAATCGCGTCTTCGCGCAAGGGGAAAATGACACCGTGAAATCGGATGGTGAAAATCGGATGGTTGCGCTCCGAGGCTTCGCAAAGGATAGTGGCAAATTATGGATTTTCAGTTGGATTCCAATTACGAGCCTCGAGGAGACCAAGGGCGGGCCATTGCGAATCTCACCCGCTCCCTGCGTGCGGGCAATCGCCATCAGACTCTGCTCGGTGTGACTGGTTCGGGAAAAACATTCACCATCGCGAATGTGATCCGCGACATGGGGCGCCCGACACTCATCATGTCTCACAATAAAACACTCGCCGCCCAGCTTTACAGCGAGTTCAAGCAATTCTTCCCCCGTAACGCCGTCGAATATTTCGTGAGCTACTTCGACTACTACCAACCGGAGGCCTATCTTCCCCGGTCGGATACCTATATTGAAAAGGATTCCTCGATCAACGAAGAGATCGAGCGCCTCCGCCTATCCACGGTGAGTTCGATCCTCACGCGCCGCGACACGATCATCGTTGCCAGCGTTTCGTGCATTTACGGACTCGCCTCGCCGGAAGACTTTTTGCAAATGCTCGTGACCATCAAGCCAGGGCAGCCATTGTCGCGGGAAGCCTTTCTCTCCAAGATCGTCGAGATGCTCTACGAGCGGAATGACATCGCCTTCACGCGGGGAAAGTTTCGTGTTCGCGGCGACGTGGTCGAGGTGCATCCCGCTCAAGTCGAGGACGAGGCCGTCCGAGTGGAGTTTTTCGGGGACGAGATCGAGCGGATCAGCCTTTTCGATCCCCTCACTGGACGCGTGAGCGGGACGCTCACCACGTTTACTCTTTTTCCCGCAAAGCAATTCGTGACCCCGCACGACAAGTTGCGTGTCGCGATGGTGGAAATCCGGAAGGAACTCGAAGCCCGAGTGGAGGAGTTTGAACGTGAAGGGAAGCTCATCGAGGCCCAACGCATCCGCATGCGAACCGAGTTTGATCTCGAAATGATGCAGGAGATGGGATTTTGCAACGGGATCGAAAACTATTCCCGCCAACTGACCGGACGCCCGCCGGGCTCCCGTCCCTACACGCTCATGGACTTTCTGCCAGAGGATTACCTCCTAGTCATCGACGAGTCCCACGCGACGATTCCTCAAGTCGGCGGAATGTATGCCGGCGATCGCGCAAGGAAGTCGGTGCTTGTGAATTATGGTTTCCGGCTCCCGAGTGCGCTCGACAATCGTCCACTGAACTTCGACGAGTTCATGCAGGAAAGCACCCAGGGCATTTATGTGAGTGCCACGCCTAGCCAATTTGAGATCCGCAATAGCGTCGCAGGAAACACGGCCTGGATTCCGAATCCGGAAAAAACCTTTGGCGAAGGAAGTCGCAATCATGACTTCAAAAAATACGGCGAGGGTCAGGAGAATCTCGATGTGACCACGGCGGGGATGCCTCTCGTGGTGGAGCAGATCATTCGGCCAACCGGACTGCTGGATCCCACGATCACCGTTCGCCCACTCAAAGCCCAGATCGATGAGACCATCGAGCTTTGCCGCCGCCGGGTAGAAAAAAAAGAACGGGTTCTTATCACAACGCTCACCAAAAAAACTGCCGAGGACTTGGCCGACTACCTGCGCGAAGTCGGACTCAAGGTTCGCTATCTCCACAGCGACATCGACACGATAGAGCGGGTGGAAATCCTTCGTAACCTCCGGGCGGGCGACTGCGACATTCTTGTCGGCATCAATCTTCTTCGCGAGGGACTGGATCTCCCCGAAGTCTCCCTTGTTTGCATTCTGGATGCGGACAAGGAGGGCTACCTTCGAAGCCAGACCAGTCTCATTCAGACGGCTGGGCGTGCAGCGCGGCACCTCCATGGAGAAGTTGTGCTTTTTGCCGATGTCCTCACAGGCAGCATCCGTGCCCTGTTGGAGATTTCGGATTACCGCCGCACGCGGCAAGAGGCCTACAATAAAGAACACGGCATCACGCCGCGCAGCGTCGTTCGAGCTGTGCAGGAAAGTCTTCACGTGATCGTCAAGGGCGGTGCGGAAAATCCCCATTCGCTGCGAGAAGATCCGACATCATTTAATGCAGTTGAGCTCATTCGTGAACTCGAGAAGGAGATGGCCGAAGCCTCGGCACGCCTTGAATACGAGCGCGCCGCACTTCTCCGCGATCAAATAGCCGAACTGAAGAGCGGAACCGGTGATGGAACAACGCCCGCCCCGATGAAAAAAATTTCCTATTCCAAGCAATCCCGGAAAAAACGGGGATGAAAACGGGCGCAGTAAAATCCCGAAAATCCGGCTTGCATGCGAAAACGGAATCACTAGGGTAATACCTCACATCCAGCTCGGGTGGTGAAATGGCAGACACGTGCGTTTGAGGGGCGCATGCCGCAAGGCATGGGGGTTCGAGTCCCCCCCCGAGCAGATTTTCTTACCCCCCATTCGACTCTCCTCCTAATAGTCTCGTTTTATTTGGCGAAGTGAAATTTTGCGCCGTGTCGTTTATCAGCTTGCCATTGCGCGTTGGTCACTATTGATAAGTTCCATGCGAAAGACCAAGATCATCTGCACGTTGGGGCCCGCTTCGGATTCGGAGGAAAAAATTCGCGAGATCCTCTTAGCGGGGGCAAATATTTTTCGCCTCAACATGAGTCATGCCAAGCACGATTGGGTGAGGGATGTGGTGAAACGTATTCGTGCTGTTGCAGCCGAGTTGGATATCAACTGCGGCATCCTCCTCGATACACAAGGTCCGGCGATCCGCACGGGTGATCTGCCAGTTAAGCTCAATCTCAAGCCAGGCCAGATTTTTGAATTCACAGTCCGTGGATCTCGGAGCGAGGAGGAACACTCCGTGGATGTGAATTATGATGGATTGGTGAATGACATCCATGTTGGCGATACCGTGCTGGTGGACAATGGGGTTATTCACATGAAGGTGTTGGCGAAAGATGCCAACCGTGTGCGTTGCGAAGTTCTTACGGAAGGACTCCTCGGATCCAAGCGACACATCAACCTGCCAGGAGTGAAGGTGAACCTGCCGCCGCTGACCGAGAAAGATCATGCCGACATTGCGCTGGGCGTTTCTTTGGATGTGGATTTTGTGGCGCTGAGTTTTTGTCGCGAGGCGGCCGACATCTTGGAACTCAAGCGGGTTCTTCTTGAACACGGGAGCCGTGCACGAACGGTGGCCAAGATCGAGGATCAGAATGCCGTTCGATTCATCAAGGACATTATCGTGGCATCGGATGCCGTGATGATCGCTCGTGGCGACCTCGGCGTGGAGTGCAAGATGGAGGAACTTCCGATCATTCAGCGCCGGATTATCAAAAAATGTCTCGAGATCGGTCGTCCGGTCATCGTCGCTACTCACATGCTTGAAAGCATGATTGAGAATCCGATTCCGACGCGGGCGGAGATCACGGATGTCGCCAATGCCGTCTTCGAGCAGGCGGATGCCGTCATGTTGAGCGGGGAGACGGCGACAGGAAAATATCCGGTGGAATGCGTGAAAGTCCTCGACCGCGTTGCGCGACGTATCGCTCTCAGCGGTGGGGCCGGCTATGCTTCCAGTGCCATACTGGAAACGCAAAGACAGAAAACCGTACACGCCGCCGTGACTTTGGCGAACTCACTCGAAAATGCGAAACTGGTTCTCTTTACCCGCGAGGGTCGAATGGCCGATGAGGCGAGTCATCTCCGTCCGGAACGAGCGCCCATTTTCGCTTTCACTCCGAGCGAGGAAGTCATGCGCCGCCTCACGTTGAATTGGAACACGCATGCGATCTGTCTCCCGTTCGGGGTTAATCCGGAGCACAACGTGGTGGATGCGGAGCAGGAATTGCATCGGCGAGGTCTCATTGTGAGCGGGGACAAACTGATCATCCTGAGTGATGTGATGTTTGCCGAAGAACGATTCGACTCGATCCAGATTCGCACGGTTTTGTGAGGACGAAGGCGTTCTAAAAAACGCCCGCACGAAGATCGAGGAAGGCTTCGCCTAAGTGGGCGATGACGTCGCTCGCGGTGAGCGATTCCTGCGAAACTGTATTTTTGCGGATGGCCAACTCGGCCGCGCGTCCACAGACCCAAGCGGCGAGTCGCGCGGAGTCCCCGATGTCCTTGCCTTGTGCGATGAGCGCGGCACAAACGCCGGTGAGCACATCACCCATTCCGCCACTCGCCATTCCAGGATGGCCGCTGGTATTGAAGGCGACGGGAGAGTTATAGTTGCCGATGAGGGTTCTTGCGCCCTTGAGAAGAAGCGTAACGGGATATTTGGAAACAAAATCGGACAGCCACTGGCGGCGATCGCGGCCGTTGCGGGGGTAGAGTCTTTCCATCTCCAACGGATGTGGAGTAAGCAATCTTTGGGCTGCGTTTTCTCGGAGAACATCCATTTGGCCAGACAGGGCATTCAAGGCATCGGCATCCACAACGCACGGTGCGGAGCAACGCCGCAAAAAATCGCAGACCATTTCATCCCTCTCCCGCGCGAGGCCCGGGCCGATCCCAAAGGCATCCCATTTCTCGTTCAAGAGAACGCCGAAATCATCCAATGAACGGACCATCACCTCTGGGATCACGGAAGAGGAAAGTGTGGCGACGCAATCTGGAGGAACGATAAGGGTGACGAGGCCTGCGCCTGCTTTGACTGCCGCCGCCGAACAAAGGCGTGCCGCACCCGGATAGCACAGCGAGCCAGCAATGATGGCGACGCGGCCGGACATTCCCTTGTGTTGATCGAAAGACCGGGGCGGCAGGGAGAGGATCTTTGGCGTGAGGATTTGTGCTGGATCCGCATCTGCTGGGGCGCGCAAGGTAGGAAGGTCGGCCAAGGAAAGGCGTCCGACGAAATCGGTCGCATGGTCGGCCACGAGGCAGGATTTAAAAAACCCGATCGCCATGGTGGCATCCGCTTTTACGCACGGATCGCCGGGCGCGTCATCTCGGAGTCCGCTGGGAAGATCCGCAGCAAGAACCCAGGCGGCATCGTGTTCGCGGAGATGGTTGATACGATGGATTGCGGAGGCAACCAGTTCACGCGGGTCGCCCTGTATTCCGATGCCAAGAATTCCATCTAGGACGACCAGCGGGCGTGCTTGGCCGACGAAGCTGCCCGGTAGGCGGGAGAGTTGGGTCGCTGTTAGCGGGGAGAGGGAAGCTTCGGGAAAAACCGGTTCCAATACGATCCGCCAACCTTCCGCAGCCAGATGGCGCGCGGCGACGAGGACATCGCCGCCATTGTGGCCCTTGCCGAAAAATACTTGGCATGTGCCCGGGGTGGGATGGAACTGGCGAACCAATGCCGCCAACTGCGATCCCGCCTGCTCCATGAGTTCCTCCGCCGTCTGGCCTTCCGCAAAGGCCTTGGCCTCCGCTTCGAGCATTTGGGCGGTGGATAGAATCATGGCCTCAGGTGAAAAACGATTTTATGCGATCGTAGAACCCTTTGTTAATCGGATTATTTTCTTCCCCGCAGAGTTCCGCGAATGTTTGTAGGGCCTCGCGCTGATCGGGGTTTAAGCGAGTGGG
Organism: Terrimicrobiaceae bacterium; assembly: GCA_044377415.1. GTDB lineage: Bacteria > Verrucomicrobiota > Verrucomicrobiia > Chthoniobacterales > Terrimicrobiaceae > UBA967. The sequence continues at coordinate 27,855 of JBILZC010000010.1, forward strand.
AACCTCGACTTGGACGTAGGTCAGTATGTCACCCTTGGCCAATCCTTGAAGGGCTGGCATGCCTAAGCCGCGAATGCGAAACGTGGATGCACTTTGCGTTCCAGCTGGGATTTTCAAGGACACGGTACCCTCGAGTGTGGGAACCTCGATCTCACCGCCAAGGGCGGCTGTGGAGAAGGGGATCGGCACCTCGCAAGTGAGGTCCATTCCATTACGGGTAAAAACCTCGTGTTCTTTGATGTGGACAACCACGTAGAGATCGCCGGGCGGGCCACCTCGCAGCCCCGCTTCGCCGCCGCCGGTGCTGCGAAGGCGAGACTCACTGTCGATGCCAGGCGGGATTTTGATTTTAACGCGACTGGTTTTTTCGACGCGCCCATCGCCCTGACAGGAGGAGCAGGGTTTTTCGATGATTCTTCCGCTGCCGTGGCAAGCGGGGCAGGTCTGGGCGACTTGGAAAAAGCCACGCGCGACGGCGACTTGGCCGCGTCCGCGGCAAGTTGGGCAGGTGACAGCTTTCGATCCCTTTTGAGCTCCGCTTCCTCCGCAGGGTTCGCATCCATCGAGTTTGCGAATTTCGATTTCCTTTTCGCAACCTTTTGCCGCCTCTTCTAGGGTGATCTGCAAATCGTAACGGAGATCGGAGCCGCGCTGACGCCCAGAGGAATCCACTCCACCCCCATTGCCGCCAAAAAACTGTTCAAATATTCCCCCACCTCCACCTGCTCCGCTGAAAACCTCGCGGAAGAGATCGAAGGGATCATGGAACCCCCCCCCGCCAGCACCGCCGCCGCCACCCATGCCGCCTTGAAATGCGGCATGTCCGTAGCGATCGTAGGCCGCACGTTTAGACGAGTCGCTGAGAACTTCGTAGGCCTCGCCCAATTCCTTGAACTTGTCTTCTGCTTCGGCATCGTCGGGATTTTTATCCGGATGAAACTTAACGGCCAGCTTGCGGTAACTGCGCTTGATCTCATCGTCAGACGATGTTTTCTCGACACAGAGGATCTCGTAGTAATCGCGCTTGCGACTCATTTTTGTGGGCCTTTGGAAACGATCACGGACGAGGCGCGGATGAGGCGGTCCTTGAGGTTGTAACCTTTGCGAACCTGACGGATGACCTGACCTTCGGGAATATCGGCACTGAATTCCTGTGCAACGGCATCATGTTTCTTAGGGTCGAAAATCTCACCCTCTGTTTTGACCTCTTCGAGGCCTTGGCTGCGGATAAATTCCTGAAGCTGCTTTTGCACCATCGACATTCCGAGAAGCACCGAAGCTGCATCGGGGGCGGTTTTAGCCGCATCCAGACCGAGTTCAAAGTTGTCCAGAACGGGAAGAAGTTTTTCGAGGAGCCCGTTGTTGGCATAGCGGATAGCATCTTCTTTTTCACGAAGCGACCGCTTGCGGAAATTATCCAGATCGGCCCGCGCGCGCAGCGCGAGATCCTTCAGCTTGGCCGCCTCGGATTCAAAATCCACCTCGGTGATTTCGGGGTTACTGGTCTTCGTTGCTGAGTCCTCGGACTCGAGGGGTTCGGATTCTTGGGAATGATTCATTTTTTTGATATAGCGATAAGAGTGATGTCGTCGTGTTTGAGGTCGGTGCCAGTAAAGTTTCTCACTTCATCCGCGACGTATTTTACGACTTGGGCCGCCCCCTGGGGAGCGGCGGACTGCAGGGCTTCAATCAACCTTTCAACGCCATATTCAAGACCCTGATGGTTCAATGATTCCGTAGCGCCGTCGGTGTAGAGCAGGATGCAGTCACCGGGTTCCATCTCGAAACTCAAATCGGTGCAAACTCTATTGAAGACCTCGCCGCTGTCAATGCCGAGAGCCATGCCTTTCGGGCTGAGTTTTTCGACCTGACCGGTTGCGGCGCGATAGAGCAGCGGGGCGTCATGGCCGGCGCGAGCCATCTCCACGCGTCCACTGCTCGAATCCAAAATTAAATAAGCCATGCTGATAAACATGTCTTCCTTGATGTCGGGGTAAAGTTGGCGATTCACCCTACGAAGGACATCGGAGGGCAGGGGAGATTCGCTGGCTTCGCGGCGCAACACCCCTCGACACATCGCTGTGATGAGCGAGGCTGGTATGCCCTTGCCCGAGACATCCGCGATAGCCACGCCCAGACGATTGGGATCCAGCGGAATGTAATCAAAATAATCGCCGCTCACATGCCGAGCGGCAATGCTGAGGGCGCTGAAGCCATAGCCGTCAAAAACCGGAGCTTCGGATGGCAGGAGAATCCGTTGAATGTCTCTTGCGATTTCCAAGTCGCGATCGAGAAGTTTCTTTTCGCCCGCATCGAAATAAACGGCCTCGTTGTAAAGAGCGAACGCGCTTTGCTCCGCGATAGCGCGAAAGACTTTGAAATCAGCCTCTGAAAAAGCGACGCTTTCATCGCCGTTCGCCACGGCTAGAACACCAAGGATTTTGTGTCGATAAATGAGAGGCCCAACAATCGCGGAGTTGGACTTTCCGGCGGAAAGTTCCTCGGTGCTGGCAGTCCGAAACTGTCCGCTCAGCCAACACTCGCCAATGAGGCCCTCACCCGAAATGGCTGGCTGGAGTTGTTGGAAGCTGTCGAGCGAGGCCTGCTTGTTGGCAGCGTGGGATTGTATGTGCTCCGGAATAGTCACGAAGGGGGGACATCCCGGCGTGATGAAAGATGGCGTGAGTGTGGTGCAGTCCTTGTTAGCCAAATAAAGGGCCCCTGTGGCTCCATCCATGATTCGCACGGCGCTCTCGACAATGAGCCTGTGCAACTCCGAGCTTCTGACTCCTTCTGAAAAAGCGGCTCCGATTCCGTGAAGAAAATCAAAGACGTGATCCTCTTCTTGCTCCAGCTCCGAAAGGCGGCGCTCGAGTTCGCGTGAATTTCTTCTCGCGCGCACCATGAAATAAACAAGGGCGCCTAGAGCAGAAACAAAGAGAGCGAGGTTAATGAATGACCACATGGAAACCGAAGTCGTCTACCATTTCGAATCTGCCGCCCGCAGGCAAGATTGTTTAAACTAAAAACAAAAATGAAACACAAACGGCCCAAGGGAAAATCGCAAGCTCGGGCGAGCTGAAGTTGGAAACATCGCCACTGTGAAGGAGTGCTTCCCATGGCATCAATCTGGCTTTGACGTCATGGGCCTTCACTCTGAGTGTGGTGTTGGCCCATCCCCGAAAGCAGAGGATGATTTTACTTTACCAAGCCGAATTCAGCGCGGCGGTTCATTGCCCACGCTTGTTCGGTGCTGGCCGGATCGGCAGGCATTTCACTGCCGAAGCTGACAGTTTGGATGAGGTCGGCATTCACTCCGGAATCAATGAGTGACTGGCGTACGGACTGGGCGCGACGTTCGCCGAGCCCGCGGTTGTATTCCTGAGTTCCTCGTTCATCGGTGAAGCCGGCGATGATGACCTTGCTGGAAGAACCTTTGAGCGATTGCGCGACGGATTGCACCTTGCTTGTTTCCTCAGGCGAAACAACGTAGCTGTCATATCCGAATTGGACCGGTGAAAATTTGCCACGGGCCACGGTTTCACTATAAAAATTGGAACCTTCAAAACGCTCGCCGAGAGGCGTGCTGTTGACGAAATCTCCATCCACCCCTGCAAATTCTTTTGGTTTCTTTTTGTTGCATGCCGAAAGAACAAATGTGGCAGCGATGAGGAGTGTAATCGAAAGAGTTTTCATTCGGCGAGAGTGATCAAATTTAAGCGGAAATCAAGTCTGCCTTTTTAATAAGGCAAGGCAATTCGTTGAGGACCTACAAGCGGGCCAGGTACGGTCGGATGTGTTGGCCCGACTCGGATTGGCTTATCCTGCGAGGCCGAGACCTCGCGGATAGACCATGAAAGACTTATTTCATTAAGAGCACGGCGCGGGCACGTTTGACCTCGCGGGTGATCTTGCGATGGAGTCTGGCGGACATGCCTGTGATGCGACGTGGAAGGATCTTCCCGCTTTCGGTGACGAAGCGCTTGAGTAAATCAGGGTTCTTGTAATCGATCGCCTCGATGTTGATATCGATTCGGCGGCGCGGCATCGTGCGGTTGGCGCGGCGGAAGTTGGAACGGCGTTGTGGAGTTTTGGGCTGCATGGCGTGTTATTTGATTTCGCGGTGAAGCGTGTGTCGGTTGAGATTGGGGTTGTACTTTTTCTTTTCGAGACGGGTCGGAGTGCGCGGGCTTTTTTTATTGCGCGTCGTGATGTAGCGGGATGGGGTTTTGCCTTCGGCTCGCGCTTCAGTGCACTCCAATGTGATGTTTTCCTGTGCCATAATTGATTATTCTTTGGTTTCCGTGGTGGTTTCCTCTTCTTCGGACTCGCCGCCTTCTTCCTCACCGAGGCCGAAGAGGGATGTGACCGGCTGACGAACGCGGGTGAGGCGGTTGGTTTTTTCCAACTCGGACTGACATTCCACGGTGTAGCGGGCGAAGGGAAGAGCTTCTAAGCGGGCGTGAGGGATCGGTTTTCCGGACATCTCACAGTTGCCGTAGGTGCCGGTCTCGATTTTCTTGAGGGCGGCATCAATTTCAAAAAGGGAATCACGCTCTTGGGAAAGGAGGCTCAGGGCGAAGTCGCGGTCGTAGGCATCGCTGCCAGCGTCGGCCGTATGCATTCCAAAGGCGGAGGCTTCGCTGCCATCGGCGCGGGAGCGTAGAGAGTCTTTGCCGACGCCGATCATCGAGTCAAGGAGTGTGTCCTTAAGGGCGAGCAGGCGTTCGCGCTGCTTGGCGACCCAACCAGTCACTTGCAAGACCGGTTTGCTCTTCACTCTGACGACAGTAATGAGCTTGGCCTCCTTTTTGACCGGAGCTTTAGCAACGGGCTTGGCTTTAGCAACGGGCTTAGCTTTGGCAACGGGCTTAGCTTTGGCAACGGGCTTGGCTTTGGCAACGGGCTTGGCTTTGGCAACAGGCTTGGCTTTGGCAACAGGCTTGGCTTTGACAACGGGCTTGGCTTTGACAACGGGCTTGGCTTTGGCAACGGGCTTGGCTTTGGCAACAGGCTTGGCTTTGGCAACGGGCTTGGCTTTGGCAACAGGCTTGGCTTTGGCAACAGGCTTGGCTTTGGCAACAGGCTTGGCTGCCTTAGCGGCAGGCTTTTTTGCGGCGACTTTTGCCTTAGCAGGTGGTTTAGATTTTTTAGCCATGAGCTTGTTGGTTTTCAAGATAAGGGGCGAGATAAGTAGCCAAGCCGCACGGAAAGCGCAAGGGTAATCTTTAATAAAAAATCACCAGGAATGCGATTAGTGGGGCGCGGGGTGGATGGCGTAAACAAAAAGAGAGATTCCCGTTTTGCGTTTTGCGGTCCGGTGGTAACGGCTTCGATCATGGAAAGTTATTTTCCAACGAGGATGGCGATGGACCATTCGCGAGCCGAATAGCTCTTCTGATTCGGGAGTTGTTCCTCTTTGCCGATTGGACACACATCCGTTGGTTCGGGAAGCCCGGTATCCGCAAAGCGGTGCCACCGCATGGTCTTCGGAAGCACCGGAAGGCCAAAAGTCAGGGGCTGGTAATACATATTGCAAACAACGTAGATGAATTGATGGTTCCCGCCGATCGCCTGACTATGGCGCCCGCAAAGCATGAAGGCCATCGAGCGGCTTCCCGGAGTCCAATCGGGATGCCAAGGGAGCACGCCATGCCAACTGATGTCTGGATACCCGCTACCGACTTGGTCACGTTCGCTGAGGAACTCTGTCTGGCGAAGAACCGCATTATTCTTACGGAAGGCGATCATGGCTTTGGTGAAGCGCAGGAGCTTTTTGCCGTCTTCGTCGGGCTCCCAGTTCATCCAATTCCAGTCGGCATCGTGGCAGTAGGCATTGTTGTTGCCGCGCTGGGTGCGTCCGCACTCATCGCCCATGGAGAGCATGGGGACACCTTGGCTGACCATCAGAAGTGCCATGGCATTTTTGCTGTGTCGGAGGCGAAGCTCGAGAGTGTCGGCGTCATTTGCCGGGCCCTCCGTGCCGCAATTCCAACTGAGATTGTCGTTCGACCCGTCGTTGTTGGTTTCCCCGTTTTCGAGGTTGTGCTTGCCGTTGTAGGAAAATAAATCCCGCAGGGTGAAGCCGTCATGGCAGGTGATGAAGTTCACGCTGGCCGTGGGTTTGCGTCCGGCGGCAGCGTAGAGGTCGGGCGAGCCCATGATGCGTTGCACCATTTCACCGACCATACCGGGATCGCCTTTGAGGAAGCGTCGGGCACAGTCGCGGTATTTGCCGTTCCATTCCATCCAACGCCCGTAGGCGGGGAAATTGCCGACTTGATAGAGGCCACCGGCATCCCAGGCCTCAGCGACGAGCTTGCAGTCGGCTAGCACGGGATCGTGCGCGAGAAATTCCAAGAGAGGGGGATTCGCCAGCGGGGCCCCCTTGGTGTCGCGTCCCAGAATGGAAGCAAGGTCGAAGCGGAATCCGTCGATATGGTATTCCGCCGCCCAGTAGCGGAGGCAGTTGATGACGAATTCGCGAACGGCGGGATAGTTGCAGTTCACCGTGTTTCCACAGCCCGAGTAGTTCGCGAAGGCGCCCTTCTCGTCGAGGATATACCAAGTTTTGTTATCGATGCCGCGGAAGGAAAAGACGGGTCCGTCCGCGCCGCCTTCGGCCGTGTGATTAAAGACAACGTCGAGCATGACCTCGATGCCCGACTTGTGGAGCGCTGACACCATCTCTTTCATTTCCCTCACAGGGAGGCCATCACGGGCACCGGCGGCGTAGCTGGTTTTCGGAGCGAAGAAGCCGACTGTGCTATACCCCCAGTAGTTGCAGAGTGGGTCGCCCGTGATCGGATTCGTGCGCTGGTTTTCCGCCTCATCGAACTCAAAAACCGGCATGAGTTCGACGCAATTCACACCGAGGTTTTTCAGGTAGGCCGCCTTTTCAGCTAAGCCAGCAAAGGTTCCGGGGTTTTTGACTCCAGAGCTTTCGTGGCGAGTGAAGCCACGGAGGTGCATTTCGTAAATGATGAGGTCGTTGTTCTGGACTCGCTGGACGCGGCATGGTTCCAACACCTCGATCGTGCCGGGTACTCGGGAGCGGAAGATGGGTTTGTGGGAGTTCGAGGTTTTGCCCATCCACTCTTCTCGGCCGACAATCTCTCGGGCATAGGGGTCGAGAAGGATTTTAGAAACGTCGAAAAAATGACCATCTCTCGGGCTCATGGGACCGTCGAAGCGGAATCCGTATTCCAGATCTTCGAAGGCTAGATCATGCACGACCATCGCCCAGACATGCCCGAGACGGTATTCTGGCGGGAAAGGGATTTCGGCCACAGGGGCTTCGATGTTGGGCTTGAAGAGAACAAGCGTGCAGGCGGTGGCATGGGCACTGAAGATCGAGAAGTTCACGCCGGTCGGCACATGGCTCACGCCGAAGGGCAGAAGATGCCCGCAGCTTAACTTGTAGTCTCCGGTCTTCGGAGTCTTGACCAAGGATGATTTCATTAAGGCGCGGATAGTAATTCCAGCGGAGCAGACCGCAAGCCGGCCTTTGACGAGATACGCAGATTCATTGAACTATAGTCTGGCCCGCGCATCGTCTCCGAGCCATTTCCAAAGGGATTCTAGCGAGGCGGCAACGGCTTTCTTGGCTTCAGCCACCTCCGTGGGGCTGGAGGGCGATGCCTGAGCAGGGCGCTGCACACCGAACATGTAATATTTGATTTTCGGTTCCGTGCCGGATGGGCGGATCGCCACGCGGCGTCCGTCCGCGAGGGACACCATGATCATGGCCTCGCTAGGGATGAGGTCGCCCTCGACATCGTGGATCGTGTCGGTGGCGAAATTCCGAATCGAATCGACGCGAGATCCGTCCATTTCTTTAGGCGGGTTCGAGGCATAGGAGGCTACCAGCTTGTTGATTTGCGCGGCTCCTTCGGCTCCATCCATAGTGAGAGATTCTCCGCGCTCAAGGTAAACGCCAAATTCGGCAAAGATCTCATCCAGCAATCCCGCGAGCGTGGTGCCGCGCGATTTGGCGTAGGCGGCGGCTTCTGCGATGAGCACGGCGGCGGTGTTGCCATCCTTGTCGCGGACAAAATCCGAAGCGCTATACCCGTAGCTTTCCTCTCCCCCAAATACGTAAAAGGAGGAATGCTCAAGCCGAAGGCGGCGGGTTTCTTCCTCGGGAAGGTCCGTGTAATTTTGCCTTAAGGATTCGGGGATCGCGGCTTCGTAGTTACCCAGTTTTTGGCCGATGTATTTGAAGCCTGTCAGAGTTTCCACACAGCGGAGGCCAAATTTTTCCGCGATCACTTTCTGCAGATCCGTCGTCACGAAGGTCTTGATGATCACTCCGCGGGCGCGGTTGCCGGCATTCAGGATGCCTTTTTCAAAAAATTTCATCGACCGATACCAAGCTAAGATGGAACCGATCTGGTTGCCGGTGATGAGTTGCATGTCGCCTTCGGCGTTACGGGCGGCGATACCCATGCGGTCGTCGTCCGGGTCGGTCGCAATTACGAGGTCCGCCCCGGTTCTGTTGGCTTGGGCAATGGCCATGCTGAGGGCCTCGGCGTTTTCGGGGTTGGGAGACTTGACGGTGGGGAAGCGGCCATCGGGCACTTCCTGTTCGGCCACGCCTTCGCATTGGAAGCCCAGACGCTTGAGCATCGGCTTGATAATCACGCCGCCCACGCCATGCAGCGGGGTGTAAACAATCTTGAGCGAATTTTCCCGGCGGATCAAATCGGGGTCCAGCGGGAGTGTGGCCAAGCGCGCCATGTAGGCTTCATCGATATCCACACCCATCGGAATCACGCGACCGCGTTCACTTTCAGGAACGGCTGGGTAGTCCTCGCTTTCGACGGCATTCACTTTTGCGATGATCGAAGAGGCATGCGGCTCGACGACTTGACAACCGTCCTCGAAGTAAACTTTGTAGCCATTATATTCTGGTGGATTGTGGCTGGCGGTGAGGTTGATGCCGGCTTGGGCTTTGACGTGGCGGACGGCGAACGAAAGCTCGGGAGTCGATCGAGGACCCTCAAAAAGATAGGCGTCGCAACCGAGTTCGGTGATGATTTTGGCCGCTAGCTCGGCGAACTCCCGTGAGAAAAAACGGGTGTCATGGCAGAGACAGATCGCGGGTTTTCCAGGGCGACCCTGTTTGGAGAAGTGCTCTTTGACATACAGCGTAAGGCCTTGCGTGGCTCGGCTGATGTTATACTGGTTCACCGCATTCGTCCCGACGCATGCGAATTCCGGGCGTCCGAGGGCCTGTGGGTGCCCGCGTTCAGCTTGAGTGACTACAACGCCGATCGTTTTGCCGCGCAATCCGCCCGTGCCAAAGGCAAGGGTGCGAAAAAAGCGGTTATTCAACTCGACCCAGTTTCCTGACTCGGCCAACTCGCCCACCGAGGCGGGATAGACCGGCGAGGAACTGCGGGACAAAAGAGAAAGGATGTTTTCTGCTGATTCGCGAAGGAGGAAGCCCTCGGAAGCGGCCTTCTGGATGGAGACAATAAGAGAACTCATAAAGAGGGGTGTAGTTAGCCTGTCGCGAGTGGAAATGTCCATCGCGCACTTCTAGAATTTCAGCTCATGCTTGCATAGAGTCGGCATTTGAGTGATAATGTGATGACCCCGCTATCTATCTTGTGAGACGGCGGGTCTCCACGAACTAACTATGAATCAATTTCTCAGTAAAATCCGAGTAACGAACTCCCTCTTCCTTATTGGTACCTTTATTGTCACCTTTACAGCGGTGCCTCTTTATATATGGCACTACGGATTGAGTGGTTTCCAAATCGGTCTTTTCTTCTACTTCACGGTTTCGACCGCGATGAGCATCACACTTGGCTACCACCGCTTGTTTTCTCATCTCACCTTTCAAGCGAGCCCGATCGTGAAGCTCTACACCTTGCTCTTCGGTGCGGCAGCCTTTGAAGGCTCTGCGCTCGCCTGGTCGGCCGACCATCGTCGGCATCACAAATATGTGGATCACGATGACGATCCCTACGATATTTCACGTGGGCTTTTCCATGCCCACATCGGTTGGCTCCTTTTCCGCCGCGCACCAGATACCCCTCTCACTTGGGTGCGTGATTTACAAAAAGACCGCCTTGCTTGGTGGCAGCATAATCATTATGTGAAAATCGCCGTCTTGATCAGCTTTGGTCTCCCCACGTTGATCGGTTGGCTCTATGGAGGGCCCATCGTCGCGCTCGGATCCTTCCTCATTGCCGGCTTTGCCCGCGTGGTTTTTGTTCACCACATGACATTCTGTATCAATTCCCTATGCCATTGGATCGGTGACCGTCCGTATTCCAGTCATTGCAGCGCCCGAGACAGCGTGCTCATGGCCATATTGACCTTCGGTGAGGGGTATCACAATTACCATCACGAGTTTCAACACGACTACCGCAATGGCGTAAAACCATGGCAGATCGATGTCACGAAGTGGACGATCTGGCTCCTCAATAAATGCGGGCTCGTTCGCAATCTCCGCACCGTTCCAGAGGAAAAAATCCTCAAGGCCCAAATCGTCGAGCAGGAACTCCAGTTGGAGGCCCGGGTCTCAGCCCACCCATCCGCTTTCTCCGACTCCATCAAAGCGATGGTCGATAGCGCCCGCGCTCAAATGAACGAGGCTATGTTGCGCTGGGAGGAACTTCTTATCGAATACCGTGCCGCCGCAGCCGGACAGACTGAGATCTCACGGCGCGAAATGACGGAACTCCGCCGCAACGTGAAGAACGCCGCAGATAGATTTAATCGGTCCCTTCGCGACTGGAAAAACGCTTGGAGCCGCATCCCGGCGCAAGCTTAGTAGACCATCTCAAAAGACCGCCGGATAAATCCCTGTAGGATTTATCCGGCGTTTTCATTGGGTGGATCGATATCTCTTTTCCGATTTCGGGGGAGATTTGAACTCCGGTCTCGCGCTGTCTTTGCAGCTCTGCGTTGACATGGCGTTCTTGTTTGATATTCCTCTGCACTCAATTTATGGCAAAAACCACCAAGTCCACTACCACCGCAGCCCCGAAAAAGGGCAAATACGTTTATACTTTTGGAGCCGGAAAAGCAGACGGCGACGGAAAAATGAAGTCCCTCCTTGGCGGCAAGGGAGCGAATCTTGCAGAAATGACCCGCATCGGCCTTCCAGTGCCTCCCGGGTTCACGATCTCCACCGAAGTTTGCGGATATTTTTACGACAACAAGCGCACGTATCCGAAGGAGCTCCAGGCCCAAATGGAAGCCGGTGTTCGCAATATGGAAAAAATCATGGGAACGAAATTCGGTGATGCCAAGGGCCTCCCGCTTCTCGTTGCCGTGCGATCAGGCGCCCGTGATTCGATGCCTGGTATGATGGATACGATTCTGAACCTTGGTCTCAACGACGAAACTGTTGTCTCGCTGGCCAAGGCCACAAAAAATGAGCGCTTTGCATGGGATTGCTACCGCCGCTTTGTCCAGATGTATGGTGACGTCGTACTCGGCGTTCAAAAGCGCGAGGGCGAGGACCACGACCCCTTTGAGTCCGCCATCCACGATTACAAGCACGCACAATACCACAAGGATATCATCGACAGCGAGCTCACCGCAGATGACCAGAAGGAACTCGTTAAGAACTTTAAGAAACTCGTCAAAACCCGCACCGGAAAAACTTTCCCGAGCGATCCATGGGATCAGCTTCGCGGAGCAGCCGGAGCCGTATTTGGCTCATGGATGAACGACCGCGCGATCGTTTATCGCCGCAAATATAACATCCCCGCCGCATGGGGCACAGCCGTTAACGTGCAGGCCATGGTCTACGGCAACACGGGCGAAACCTCCGGTTCCGGCGTGGCATTCACCCGCAACCCAGCGAATGGAGTGAACGAATTCTACGGTGAGTTCCTCATCAACGCTCAAGGCGAAGACGTGGTCGCCGGTGTCCGCACGCCAGAGCCAGTCAGCAAGCTCAAGGCCGCGATGCCAAAGTCGTTCGCGGAACTCATGAAAGTGCGCTCCATTCTGGAAAAGCATTTCAAGGACGTCCAGGACGTGGAATTTACAATTCAAGAAGGCAAGCTGTTCATGCTTCAGACCCGCAATGGCAAGCGCACCGCCATGGCCGCCCTCAAGTTCTCGATGGATATGGTCAAAGAGAAGCTCATCGATTGGAAAACAGCGATCCTTCTGAACCCAGCCGATCAGTTCGACCAACTCCTCGCGCCCGTCTTTGATGTGGCTGAGGCCAAAAAAGCTAAGGTTATTGCAAGCGGTCTCCCAGCAGGTCCTGGCGCGGCATCCGGCAAAATCTACTTGAATGCCGACCGTGCAGTCGAAGCTGCAGAGAAAGGCGAAAAAGTCCTCCTCGTTCGCGAAGAGACATCACCTGAAGATTTGCGCGGCATGATCGCCGCTGAGGGCATTCTTACGGCTAGGGGAGGCGTCTCATCCCACGCAGCGCTTGTCGCGCGTCAGATGGGCAAAGTTTGTATCTGTGGTGCCGCCGCACTGAGGATCGACTACAACGCCCGCACGATCACCGTCGCCGGCCAAGTCTTCCACGAGGGCGACTTCCTCTCGATCGACGGCACCGCAGGCAGCGTTTACGCGGGTCAGCTCGCCACATCGCCATCCGAGATCATCACCGGCCTCATCCATGGCAATAAGGCCGCACTCAAAACTGAGAAGGTCAAAAACTTCAAGCAGCTCATGGACTGGTGCGCCAAGGTCACGAAACTCGACGTTCGCACCAATGCGGATACGCCCGAGCAGACCCTAGCGGCCCTCGCCTTCGGTGCCAGCGGCATCGGACTCACTCGCACGGAACACATGTTCTTTGAGGGCAATCGTATTGATGCGATGCGCGAGATGATTCTCGCCACGGATGAAAAGAGCCGCCGCGAAGCCCTCGCTAAGCTCCTGCCATTCCAGCGCGCCGACTTCACCGGCATTTTCAAGGCGCTGAAAGGCTTCCCTGCCACCATCCGCCTCCTCGATCCGCCGCTCCATGAGTTTCTGCCTCACACGAAGGAGCAGCAAATGGACCTCGCGCGCAGCATCGGCATGAAAGTCGAAACCATCATGCAACGTGTCAACAGCCTGCATGAAGCGAATCCGATGCTGGGTCATCGTGGTTGCCGCCTCGGTATCGCCTATCCGGAGATCACCGAGATGCAGGCCCGCGCGATCTTCGAAGCCGCCGCAGACGTCGCCAAGAAGAAGATCAAAGTGAAGCCAGAGGTCATGATCCCTCTCGTCGGCTTCAAGAAAGAACTCGACCTCCAAGTTGAAATTGTCCACCGCGTCGCCAAGGCTGTGATGGCCGAGAAGAAAGTCAAATTTGACTACCTCGTCGGCACCATGATCGAAGTCCCTCGTGGTGCGATCACTGCGGATGAAATCGCCGAGACCGCGCAGTTCTTCAGCTTCGGCACCAACGATCTCACTCAGACCGCTCTCGGCATCAGCCGCGACGACATGGGAGCCTTCCTCAATGCCTACACCGAGAATGAGGTTTTCAAGAAAAACCCATTCGCCAGCCTCGACCAAACCGGTGTCGGCGAACTCATGAAGATCGCCATCGAAAAAGGCCGCAAAACGAAAAAAGACATCAAACTCGGCATCTGCGGTGAACACGGTGGAGACCCCGACTCCGTCAAGTTCTGCCATGCGATCGGTCTCAACTACGTGAGCTGCTCACCGTTCCGTGTGCCAGTAGCCCGCCTCGCCGCCGCCCAGGCCGCGCTCGAAGAAGCCAAGTAAGGTTTCCCGAAAAATTCCACCGCCCGCGCGTCGCAAGACCGCGGGCGGTTTTTTTGTGCGATTAATCCGAATGCGTGCTTAATCTATTCATTTCAGAAAAACATTTATTTAATAAGTCTGAAAAAAAGCAACTTGCTTTGCTGAATAGTTGTTTTAACCTATTCAAGTGAGCGAGCTTGCTTCAAAAATCCGCCTACAGTTTCTTTCCAAAGCCGTGCTGGATGCTCGGGATCTGGCGGGGGCTTTGGATGTGAGCCAACCGACAATTTCGCGGGCCTTGGGTAGCATGGGAGCGTCGATTGTCCGGATCGGTCGCGGACCTGCGACGCGCTAGGGGTTGGCTTCGCCGATTGGCGATCTCGGACATTCCTAGCCGCTGTACCTGATCGATGGTCTTGGCGCTCCCCGCGAGATCGGCGTTCTGCATTCTCTCGCAGGCCCCGCTTGGTGGTTGGAATCATCAAGCGGCGTTCCATGGCAGTCGCTCATCGGAAGCGAATTTACGAACGCCATTTTTCCTGGGCTCCCTTGGTTTCTCGACGATCTTCGTCCACAAGGTTTTTTGGGAAGAACCTTCGCGCGCAGATATGGAACTTTGCTAGGTGTCGGCAACGATCCCGTCAACTGGTCAGAGCGGGCCGTGGCGGAATCCCTCTTGAAGTTTGGCAGTGACCTTCCGGGAGGATTTGTCCTCGGGCGCGAGGCACTCGCTGGGGCGTTGCAGTCCTTCCACCATGAAAATATTTGGGCGGATTCGCGAAGGGATGTTTATCCTCGCCTTGCATCCGAGGCGCTGGCGGGCGGATTGCCAAGATCATCTGCTGGCGGGGAACAACCGAAATTTACGGCCAATGTGGAGAAATCTGATGGGGTGCATTCCGTCATCGTCAAATTTTCACCGCCCCTTTCAACACCTGAGGGGCAACGCTGGAGCGACCTGCTCGCAGCCGAGGCGATGGCATCGACCGTCCTTGCCGAAGCGGGATTCGAAACAGCGGAAACCGAGTGTTTCGATGCCGGTGGACGCCGATTTCTCGAGGTCACACGCTTTGACCGCACGCGAAAAGGAGGCCGTATTCCCTTTGTATCACTGCGTGCCCACGATGCGGCCTTTTTTGGGGAAATGAACACTCCTTGGAGCGATGCAGCCGAGCGACTTCACTCCCAAGGTTGGCTGAACAGGATGGATGCGGATCGTCTGGCCTCGCTGTGGCTCTTCGGTCGCTTGATTGCAAATACGGACATGCATTACGGAAATGCGGCTCTCGTTCTCAGCGAGCGGGCACCTCTCCGGCTTGCCCCCGTTTACGACATGCTTCCCATGGCCTATCGTCCTGGTGCTGAAAACATGCTGCCCGGGCTTTCTGAGGAGGCACTCGCGCTAGCCCGAACGGAGACGGCCGCTACTCCGGAACGAGTGCTCGCTGCCAAATTTTGGAAGATTGTCTCCAACGCAGATCAGGTCTCAGAAACATTCCGACAGATCAGCAGAGCTCATGCCGCAGCCCTTCGGAGCTGAGGCAAACTCAAACAAAATAAATAAATCTCACATCCGAATGGATTTGAAACGCCTTGCGATGCAGAGGCGATCATTGCAACCTTAGGAAAAATCCTGCTCGGACAATTATTGAGTGATGGGGTTTAGGCTTTTAAAAGAAATGGCAGGCCATCGAGAACGATCTGCGACCAAGTTTCAAAAGTATCCCGGCGCTCGAGTAATTCTTCGCGGGTCGCGAAGCCTAGCTCGGCGATCGCTTTCTCGCCCGCGGTCACGTTGTCATTTTCAAGTTCGACCAAATGCACCACGCCGAGATGGACCCGTCCGACCTCGGAGGAATCGTCGTTGATGAGGGCCACCGCGCGTTCGCAGAATCCACCCCCAAGGCGAAGCTCCTCGCTGATCTCGCGTTTCACCGCGTTGTGGTAGGTCGATTGATCGAAATGGAGAAGGATTTCATCGGTGTCATTGACGTGGCCACCGATGCCGATGGAGGATTTAGATACGAGTCGTTTCTCACCGGATTTTGCTCCTCTTGTGTAATGAAGGATCCGATCGCCGTGCATGAAAATAGCGTAAGGAATGATCTGCTTGAGTGTGGGGTCCTCTTCCGCAGACGGTCGCGGAACAAAAAAATTGTTCTCCTTGAGAAGAAAAGCGGGGAGGTAATCCTCCACTCTCGGGCACAGGCCTTGGAAGCTTCCCAACTTGTCAAAAAAATCCCTTCGCACGACCAGCACTTGTTCCACAGCAGTATTCATGACGAGAGACATTGAATGTCTGGCCCCTTCTGGCAAAGAGAAAAGTGCATCCCGACCCATGTTTGCACGCTGCCTTTAATTTCTTCCCCTTGCATGGAGCAGGCATTTTCTGTGACAAAGGAGGTATGACAGACGAACTAGCACAGGCCGTTGAGAGCGGCACACTCGATAAGAAAACCGCTGATAAGCTCGACCGCCTCGCGCCGGAATCCTTCTGCACTCACAAAAGCTGGGGATTCGGACGTGTCGCGGAGTGGAACTTGGGCAGCGACCAGATCTTAATCGATTTCAAAACTCGGCAAAAGCATCCCATGCAGATCGCTTACGCTGCAGAAACACTGACGCCGATTTCCTCCACGCACATTATCGCTCTCAAGGAAACTAACCCCGCTGGGGTGAAGGTGCTTGCTGAAGCTGGTGCCGCCGGTTTGGCCCGACAGATTCTGATGGATCTCGGGGGTAGTGCTACGGCAGATCAATTTACGGCGCTCCTCACTCCCGAAGTTTACACCGTGGGTGGATTCAAAAAATGGTGGGAGAAAGCCAAGCGCGAAATGAAGGACGATGGTCACTTCAAGATTCCGACTAAAAAAACCGACCCCTTCGTTCTTTTGGAAGTCCCAGTGAATAGTGGGCTCGGTCTTCTGGACGCCTTCGCTGATGCGCGTCACGCTAAGGACCAGCTCATCGCCCTCGATCAAATCTCGAAATTCCTTGAGGATCTCGCGCCGCACGCAGACAAGCTGCAAGCCCTTCTCGCGACGATCGAAGAGTCGGCTACGCGTCTCCGCAAGCTCCAGCCTGCGGCCACGACCGAGATGCTTCTCACCCGCGACGAACTGCTTAAAAAATTCCCCGATCTCAAATCGGCCGAGGAAGCGCCGACAGTGGCGTCGATCCTGACCGCTGAGGTTTCACGTCTTCCCGAGTTGTTCACGTCGATTCCCGGTGCTAAGCAGAAGCGGGTTCTCGAGGCCTTCGACGCGGCCTTTGGTGATGCGTGGTCGGACAAAGCCCTTCGCCTGTTGAGGGAAGCCGCAGGTCGCTTGATCGTCGATATCCATAAACTTTTTGAGAAACACGACCGCAAGGCCCTCTTTCTCTCGTCGATCGAACGCTGGATCAGCGAGCGCTCGATCTCGGCGGAACTTCTCATCTGGCTTTGCCGCGAGCGCGGTGGGGACTTCCCTTCCCTTTTCAATGCGGAGCTTCTGAGCACCGTATTCAGTGCGCTCGAGGCTGACATGTTGGCTGAAAAACGGAGCACACGTCTGCGCGATCTTCTCATCGATGACCGCGAGCTCCTCGGTGAACTTCTTGCCGGAGCCAGCCGCGATGTGGTTCGCGACTCCATGCGCAAGCTCATGCTCACTCCGGTCTTTGATGATCTCTCGAAGCGTTCGCTGATGGCCCGCATCGTGAAACTTTATCCCGAGACTCAAAATATGATCACGGGTGACAATCCCGACGATCGCGCGGAGAGCCTTACGGTTTCTTGGCCTAGCTTGGAAAAACGCAAAGCCGAACTGGATCACATCACGACCAAGGAAATCCCGCAAAACCTGCGCGACATCAATATCGCCAAGGAACAAGGCGATCTTCGCGAAAACGCTGGCTTCAAGGCCGCCAAGGAACACCAGCGCGTGCTCCAACGCCGCCGCGCCGAAATGGAAAAAGAACTCGTCATGGCCCGAGGCACCGATTTTGAAAATCCCAATACGGCCCAAGTTTCCATCGGAAACATCGTTACCGTGACCTACGAGGGTGGAGAGAAGGAAACCTTCACCATTCTCGGAGCGTGGGATAGCGCCCCAGATCTCGGCATCGTTTCCTACAAGGCCGGTATTGCCCAAGGACTCCTCGGTGCTGCCGCTGGCGCGACCGTGGAACTTCCTAGTGAAAACGGTATCCGCAAGGCCAAGATTGACGCGATCCTTCCATTCAAAGATGTCGACATCCTTCGCACCAAGGTTCACGTCATCAAAGACGAGATCAAGCCAGAGTAGGCCTTCACGAATGCTCGTGCTTCCAGGTTCCTTGCGTATCGCAGGGGGCGGGAGGCTGGCATTGAATCCCATCGGTGCAATCTGCATAATGTGATCAAATTCGATGGAAGCCTACCTACTAGCCGCAGCGACATTTTGCCTTTTGAGCAGTTTCGGCCACACGCTTTTTAAGCTGGGCTCGGGACGGGTGCAGCCTGGGCGTTTGAATCTCGTGATGATGATTGTGGCCTTCGGTCTGCTCTCGATGGATTTGTGGATGCGCGGTGAGGTGCAGCGTTCCTGCCCGATCAACTCGTTATTCGATGTGCTCGTTTTTATGAGTTGGTCGACAATCCTGATCTACTTTGTGGTTGGTTCGGCCTACAGGCTTTCGTTGCTCGGTGCGTTCACATCCCCGCTGGTGTTGGGCATCTTGCTTTTTGCGCAAATCACCCCGATCAACCGAGACGCACACATGCGCCTTTTTCGGGATCACTGGATCGAGCTTCATGCGGCGCTCTCGATCATTTCCTATGGGGCATTCGCTCTCGCGGGTGTGGCGGGGCTCATGTATCTGCTACAAAATCGGCAGCTCAAAAAACGCAAGGGCGGCACGTTGCTCTATAACCTCCCGCCTATTACCGACCTTGGCATCGCGAATGCGCGGTTGATTTGGCTCGGGCTGATCCTTCTTACGGTCAGCTTTGCGGCTGGATTTGCGAGCGGCATGCAGGTGAATACACTGAAATTCTGGACGTCAGCGGGAATCTGGGCTGCCTATGCGTTGATGGTTCTTTTGCGTGGAATCCACACCATGGCACCCAAGCGCACAGCGATCCTATCGGTTGGTGTCTTTATTTTCATTTTGGTCACGTTGCCGGTGATTCAACACCTCTCGAATCCGAAATGACGATCCTCTGCGCTGGCATCAATCATCACAATGCGCCCATCGAGGTGCGTGAGAAATTTGCTATCGGCGGTAACGATCTCCAAGAATCGTTGGCGCAATTGCGCGCGATCGATGGCCTATTTGGCGCAGTGATTGTTTCGACCTGCAATCGCGTGGAGTTTTATGCAGCGAGCGTGTGTCCGATGAGGGTGATGGAGGGAATGCGGCGCTTCATCGATAAGCGGGCGGGTGTCACGGAGGCCCCGTTTTACACGCACGATTCGCATTTGAGCATCCGGCATCTTTTTCGCGTCGCGAGCGGGTTGGATTCGATGGTCATTGGTGAGACCGAGATCCTCGGTCAAATCAAGCAGGCCTATAATACGGCCTTTGAATTTGGGGCAACGAATGTCCACCTGAATAAACTTTTTCAGAATGCCTTTCGTGTCGCCAAGCAGGTGCGGAGCGAAACCCAGATCACTCGTGGCTCGACTTCGGTTGGCTCGGTGGCTGTCGACCTCGCAGGAAAAATATTCGGCGATCTGAGCGGAAGAAAAGTGATGCTTCTCGGTGCAGGCGATACGAGCGAGCGGGTCGCTCGCAGCCTCGTTTCGCGAGGCGTGAGAACGGTGATCGTTGCGAATCGCACGTTCGACCGCGCGGCTGCCCTAGCCGATGAGATCGGCGGCCTCGCGGTGCATTTTGATCACTGGCACACGGCGTTCGATGAGGTCGATATTCTCATTTGCTCGACAGCAGCGCCCCATCCGATCGTGACCCGTGAAAAACTGGAGGCGATCATGCAAAGTCATCAAGAGCGCCCGTTGTTTATTATCGATCTGGCCGTGCCGAGAGATGTGCACCCGTCCGTGAACGATATTGAAAATGTTTACCTCTACGATATCGATTCGTTGGAGCAAATCGCGCGGCAATCCATCGAGGTGCGACAAGGGGAAATCACCCGTTGCGAGAAAATGATCGATCGCCATGTGCGGGACTTCCTTCTGTGGATGCGCAACCACCCAGGAGCCATACGATGAAAAAAATGATTCTTGGAACACGCGGAAGCGATCTGGCACTCGTCCAAACCCGCGAGGTGGCCGCCCGCCTGCGCGCAGCTCATCCCGATTTGGTTACGGAAGAACGAATCATTAAAACGACCGGCGACCAGCGCCTCGATGTGAGCCTCACCTCGCCCGGTTCGCTGGAAAAAGGTCTCTTCACTAAGGAACTCGAGGAGGCTCTCCTCCGTGGCGAGGTCGATGTGGCCGTCCACAGTCTCAAAGATCTTCCCACCGAGCAGCCCGCCGGTCTCACTGTGGGAGCGATCTTGGAGCGGGCGGATATGTCCGATAGCCTTGCGTCGAAGCACCCCGGCGGTTGGCGGGGCTTGCCCCAAGGCGCTACGGTCGCCACATCCAGTCTTCGCCGAAAAAACCAACTCCTCCTTTTGCGTCCGGATCTCCAAGTGGTGGAGATCCGTGGCAATATGGCCACCCGGTTGCGCAAACTGATCGAAAGCGACGCGATGGATGCTCTCATTCTGGCCCGCGCGGCGATTGATCGTTTGGGCGAGGGACTTGTTTCGCCGTCACTGCATGTGAGTGTGATTGAAGAAATGCTCCCCGCGCCCGGTCAAGGTGCGATCGGGGTCGAGTGCCGCGAGGCTGACGCTGATACCAAGTCGCTTTTGAAAGCCATCCACCATGTCGATACCGCTCTCTGCGTGAGTGCGGAGAGGGACCTCTTGCGGAGCCTAGGTGGCGGTTGCAGCCTCCCCCTTGGGGCGCGTGCCGTCATGAAGGATGGGAAAGTGCACCTTCTCGCGGCCCTTTTTGAAGGTAGCGGTATCCGCTGGATTTCACGCTGACGCCCCAGAAATTGGGTTCGCCCTTGCGTCGCATTTAAATCAGTATCGGAATCGTGGCGTCCCTATTTCTGAGACTCGTACTAGTGGTCATAGTGGCTGTTGCGGGTTATTTCCTTTGGCCTCACCGGAGTTCCCTGAATGCGTTTGAGCCTGCCCAGATCGGGGAGTTGGAAGTGGACGTGTGGAGACTCGCTCAAAAGAAAAACAGACGGGATCTTTTTTTTACACTCTACCGAATCGCTGAAGGTCAATACCGCCTGCCTCCGATCGCGGCGATATCCATGGCCTGGTATACCAGCGACGCGATTCTCACCTTTGAACGGGGAGCTGATTTCGCCGATCAGGAACGGGCGCTGGATCCATTGCAGCAGGCGCATCGTGTTCTTAATGAGAAAACCCACGCAGGCTACGATGTCGAGGTTGTGTCGAGGTTGGAGTTGTTTACATGGATGCTCAGTGGCGACAAAAGCAAACAAGGACAACTTGCCTCCGCGATCGCCGAAAAAATCGCACTCACTTATCGACTCTCTGCCCCAGACTGTGGCCCCGCAGCGGAGGAGTTTGCAAAAGCTCGCCGATTTGCTCGCGAGGGGCGCTGGAACGAAGCGGCCAAAGCCAACACGGCAGGGTGGAAACGATTGAAGGATTTACTTGCTGCCCAGACACCGAAAAAGCAGGCTAAAAAGCCGCAATAAAAGGGAGCCGTTACGTCAAATCCGACGCGGTGACACTTTGCTGGGGGCGCGTGGCGAGGTGGGTGGCCTGTTCCACAACACGCTCGGGCGAGTCATCAAAGCGGTAGCCATGGCAATTTGGGCAAGTGGTCGCGCGCTCGGCGACGATGGACTCACACCCTTCGCACACCTTATAGTCGTCGGGTGAGGCTATGATCTTCTGGGCGCGCGCCGCTCGATCGGCAAGGTGCAGGGCATCTGACATGAGTCGATTCTTATCCTCGAACGCTCTTAAGGGGAATGGCAAATACGGGGGGCGATTTTATAGGGTCAGAGATTTACGAACCTCTGTCTTGCTAGCGATTGCTTAGGCTTGGGAGTTTTTGATACTGAGGAGGAAATCGAGGGTGACGGATGCCAGGGATTCCACGGCCGCGTCGGCATATTGGAGATCGGCGAGGGGATTTGTGGTGGCGACGGCGAGGGTGGCCATTCCGGCGCGGCGGGCGGCTTCGAGTCCGACGTGGGCATCCTCGATCACGAGGCAGTCGGCGGGCGGCATGTGAAGCTTCTGTGCGGCGAGGAGAAAGATATCGGGGGCGGGTTTGCCATGGGTGACATCATCGCCGCAGGCGATGGCGTCAAAAAGCTCGGCAAGGCTAGTCAGCGGAAGGATGGCATCCAGATTGGCCCTCGGTGTCGAAGATCCAATCGAGCGGGGAATCCCTGCTGCGCGAAGGGCAGTGAGGAGTTCGCGTGCTCCTGGGAGGACGACGACACCAGTGGCTTGCACGAGTTCGCGGTAGATCTCTTCTTTACGATCCGAGAGCGCGGTAATGGCGGCGGGATCAATCGTCCAGCCGAGGATTTCGGGGATAATGAGGGCGTTCTTTTTTCCGAAACCGAGCAGAAAGTGGCCATCGGGAAGGGGCTTGGAGATTTCCTTTGCGAGGATTTCCCAAGAGCGTTCGTGCTGGGCGGAGGAGTCGATGACGACGCCATCCCAATCAAAAATCACGGCTTTCATTTCAGGTGCCAAGAATCTTTTTTAGCATGCGTTCATCGGGATTCGGGCCGACGACAGCGAGGGTGATTCGGTTGGGATCGAGAATTTCTTTTGCGAGAGATAGGATCTCGTCGGGGGTGACTTTGCGGATTTTTTCGTTCACGGATTCGGGGTCGACGATTTTCCCATGGGCGAGGACAGAGTTCCCGAGTCGCATATTTTGGCTCGAGGTGCGTTCGAGGGCCATACGGCTTGAGCCAATCGTGTATTCCTTTGCGCGTCGTAATTCTGCAATACCGATGATTTTGTTTCTCAGGTTTTCAAACTGAGCAAGAATGAGGATGAGGGATTTTTCAAGGTTGCGGCGGTCTAGGCCGGCCGAAATCCCCAAGTAACCGCCATCATTGAGCGTCGTTTGGTGTGTGCTCACCGAGTAGCAGAGTCCGCGCTTTTCGCGGATTTCCTGAAACAGGCGCGA
>JBILZC010000026.1:0-25499 GCA_044377415.1 Terrimicrobiaceae bacterium
GGGCGTTGGCTCGGGCGTTGGCTCGGGCGTTGGCTCGGGCGTTGGCTCGGGCGTTGGCTCGGGCGTTGGCTCGGGCGTTGGCTCGGGCGTTGGCTCGGGTGCGACTACCGGTTGGGGAAGAAAATCGAGTCCGAAGTCCACCGAAGGAGCCGAGTGCGTGAGCGCGCCAACGGAAATGAGATGAACTCCCGTTTCGGCAATGGCTCGGACTGTTTCGAGATTCACATTCCCACTGGCTTCCAACTGAATCTCTGGAGGACACAATTTTACCGCCAATCGAATGGAAGCGAGCGGCATGTTATCGAGGAGAATCACATCCACTCCACGTAAATGATAAAAAGATTGGACCTGGTCTAGGGTGTCAGCCTCCAATTCGACGCGAACGCGAGGGTTCGCAGCACGTGCGAGGTCGATCTTTTCCTGCAATGTTGTCAAGGGGAGACCAGCTGCGAGATGGTTATCCTTAACCATAAACATGTCATAAAGACCCATTCGATGGTTTCGTCCCCCACCCGCTGAGACAGCGGCTTTTTCTAAAAGCCTCATTCCCGGCGTAGTCTTGCGCGTATCGAGTATTACGGCCTTGGTCCCACGAACGGCTTCGACATACGACCTTGTGATCGTCGCGATACCAGAAAGCCTTTGAATGAAGTTCAACGCGGTGCGCTCAGCGGTGAGGATCGAGGCAGCAGAGCCTTCCACAGACAGAACAACGTCGCCTTTGGAAAAAGCAAAACCATCCGACTTCATCTCTTCCACACGAAGCGAATCATTCACCCTCTTAAAAACCTCTGCCGCGACCTGAACCCCTGCAAGAACCCCGCTCTGACGTGCCACGATCTTAGCGATCGCGTGGGCGCCCTCAGGCGTAAACCACTTTACCGTCAGATCGCCTTTGTCGATATCTTCAGCCAAGGCGAGTTCAATGATGTCCTTTTTTCTCGTCCTCATGCGCTAGACCGAATTTTTTAAGGGGTTAAAATGGGCGCAAGTCCCAAAAGTCCACGCTGCCAATTCATGAGTGCGGGCGCATTTTCATCAGCGGCGGTCGCCTCCAAGGCGGCTCTGGGTGCGATGATCGAGGGATCCAACGCCAACTCCGCCGCAACTCGGTCGCGGGTTTTTTTGAGGGCCTCACTGCGATCGACCTGCTCCTTGGAAACCCGTTTGCGGCGGACTTTTTCAATTTGCGGCCATTCCGCTTCGGGAATTTGGAGGGCCAACGCAATCATCACATCGAAGCTTTTGCGACGACGGCCATTCATGCGTGGGGTCGAGAACGGGGCCCCACTTGCCACCTGGGATGCCACTCGTAGGAGATCCTCATTGCCGATGACATGGAAAGAAGGGCGATCCCATCCCTTGGCCTCTGTATCGCGCCAGAACCACAAGGCACGCAACACGGCTTGGGCTTGGGGCGAGAGGGCCGAGGAACCGCTGATTCGCCAGACCGTGGACTCATCGCGCTCTTTGACTTCTCTCGTTGAAGCGATCATACGATCGCGGCTTTCGACGAACCATTCCCAGCGATGAAGACGATGGAGCTCGGCCTCCAGATTGTCCGCAATCTCAAAAAGGTAACGCGTGTCGTTAAGAGCGTATTCGACCATGATCGGTGGCAGCGGGCGGATGGCCCAGTTAGCCTTCTGTGAGGCCTTGGAAAGGGTAACGCCGAAGCGTTCCTCGACCAATGCGGCAAGCCCGAGTGCGGACTTTCCCGAAAGCCGAGCGGCGATCATCGTATCAAAGAGATCCACCGGTTCGAAATGTCCCGCACGGCGAAGCAGGCGAAGATCGTAGTCCGCCCCATGAAAAACCAACCGTCGTGAACAAACGACATCGTAGAGGGGTTGCAGGTCGATGCCCGCCAGCGGATCCACGAGCACATGCTCGTCACCTGCACTCACTTGAATGAGGCAGAGCTTTTCAAAGTAGCAATGCAAACTGTCAGCCTCGGTATCGAGGGCTATGCGCGGGCATTCGGATAAGCGACCGACTAATTCCGAAAGGGCCTTATCTTCAGCAATCAAGGGTTAGCGATGATTTTTTCAGGCGTCGTTAAATCTTCAGCGTGACGAGCCCGTGGTTCGCGCAACTGAGTGGTGCCATCCGTGGGCACAGTAACAAACGGACCGCCTGCCAGTGGCGCGGGATGGCTGAATGCCACGCCGGGCGTATCGCTGTGCTTCCCTTCAAGCGGAAAATCCTTTCGCAACGGGTGGTAGGGGAACCCCTCCCACATGAGGATGCGTCGAAGATCGGGGTGATTCACAAAGCGAATCCCCATCATGTCGTAAACTTCGCGCTCGTGCCAATCGGCCGTCGGCCAGATGTCGGAAACGGTGGGGGCCTGGCAATCATCTTCGCTCACAGTGGCCTTAAGCCGAAGATGGATGCGATCTCTCATGGAATAAAGCTCATAGACCATCTCGAAGCGGGGTTCCTCACCGAAGTGATCCACACTGGAAACATCGATCAGGTAATTAAACCCAAGAACATCGCGTGCATGGAGGCAAATGTCGCGAAGCGAGGAGAGCGCGATAGTGAGAGAATACTCGTCGCGGAAAAATGTCTCATTGAGGACCGCATTCGGAAATGCGGCGCGGATTTTTTGAATGGTTTCGATCATATCGATTCGAGGAGTTCCCTTTTCTGGTCCTGCACAGCGTTCTCGCCCATGATTTTTTTCTGAAGTCTCATGAGCCCGTCGAGAAGAGCTTCCGGACGAGGTGGGCATCCGGAGATGTAGACGTCCACCGGAATGAGGTGGTCGATTCCTTGGAGAACAGCGTAGCTCCGATACATACCGCCGGAAGAGGCACAGGCACCCATGGCGATGCACCACTTGGGCTCGGGCATTTGATCCCAGATCCGTTTCACAGCGAGGGCCATTTTATAAGTGACCGTACCAGCCACGATCATCACGTCGGCTTGGCGTGGGGAAAACCGCATCACCTCAGCGCCAAAGCGCGAGATATCAAATCGGGAGGAGGAAGCGGCCATGAGTTCGATCGCGCAGCAGGCCAAACCCATCGGCATTGGCCAAAGCGAATTGCTGCGCATCCAGTTGATGGCGGCATCCACCTGCGTGAAGATCACATTCCCTTCGATCTTGGCATCGTATGCCACCGGGCTAAGTGTGTTTGACATGCCGACCAAGGTATTTTCAGATTCCCCAGCGGCAAGACGAATTTTGAAAAAAACAGCACCACCTGCCCGATTGCACCCGACGGCCATCTAGGCTAGTGCCATGTCATGCCAATCCGACATTTAAGTAGAATCTCGCTTTTCCTCTCGTGTTTGCTGCCCATTTCCGCCATTCCAACTATGCGGGCGCAGGAACCACTCACCCGATTGGCCTTCGGGTCTTGTAACCGCCAAGACCTACCCCAACCTCTCTGGACCCCCATCATCAAATTCCAACCTCATGCATGGATCTGGCTTGGGGACAACATTTACGGAGACACAAACGACATGGAAGTTCTAGAAAAGAAATGGACTACTCAGAAGACCCATCCCGATTACACTCAGCTTCGCACGCTCTGCCCAGTGATCGGCATTTGGGATGACCACGACTACGGGCGGAATGACGCCGGCTTCGGATATCCTTTCAAAAAGGAGTCCCAAAAACTCTTCCTCGACTTTTTGGATGAACCGATGGAGAGCCCACGGCGAAACCAGTCCGGCATCTACGCCACACGCACATTTGGCCCTCCCGGCAATGAGGTGCGCGTGATTTTACTCGATGGAAGAAGTTTTCGTGGGGCCCCAAAAAGCGGAGGCGATATCCTCGGCGAGGCCCAGTGGCTCTGGCTCACCGAGATCCTCGAGAGTAGCACGGCTCAAGTTCACCTGATCTGCTCTGGCAGCCAGATTCTCCCGACCGAGCACCGACATGAAAAATGGGCCGACTACCCAGACTCCCGAAAGCGTCTCCTCGACCTGATCGCACGAACCAAGAAAACCGGCGTCCTTTTTCTGAGCGGTGACCGTCACATGGCCGAAATTTCTCGCCTCGAGCATGCGGGCACAACTGTCACCGAAGTCACGTCAAGCGGGATGACGCATTTCAGGCACGATGCCAGCAGTGAGAAAAATCGCCTCCGGCTTGGCGAGTTTTTTGCCGGCCTGAACTTCGGAACATTGGAAATCGACTGGGGTCTGAAAAAAATCACCATCGCAATCAGAGACTCGGCTGGATCTGTCGTGAGAAATACGGAAGTCCGCTTTTAAATGATCGTCACCCAATATCCCGACGTATTACAAATACGTGATCAATAATCCACTCTCGTGAAAAAACGCACTTTCCCGCTTGTCTCACTGGGTCTCATTTTTTTGATCTGCGGAATCTGGGTCATTCTCTCTCAGATCCCTTTTAACTACTTCAAAAAAACGGATAACTTCCTAGGACCGGATGGAGCCACCGCCTTCCTGGAGCAAAAAACGATCGATGCCCGATTCGATTTTCGCGGTCCAATCCCAGCTCCCGTGAAAGTCTGCTACGTGGACGTGGACACCTACGCGATCTCGAAATTCGGCAATTTTCCATGGAATCGCGAATACTTCGCCCTCGCTCTCGCCGCCCTCTTTGATCATGGCAACATCAAGGCCGCTGGCATGGATTTTGTTTTTTCGAATGCGGGCCTGCCCGATGTCGGACGCCAAGAAATGGAGGTCGGTAGCGCAAGACTCGGGAAATGCATCTATAATTACAAAAATGTCGTTCTCGCCACGACATACGGGACCACGAAGAAATCTTTCGGCCCACTTCTTTTCGAGCAAAAAAGCCCCGATCATCAAGTCGGACCTCCTGAGTTACCTGCCTACTCCGTACTCGGACCGAATGGGCACGTCGGCCTCATCGACACGATCGGCAATGATGTACGTTTTGTTCCGTTTTTTGCGAAAGCAACGACACCCGCTTACACTTATTTGCCCCTGTCTCTCAAACTGGCACTCCTGTATTTGGGGCTGGAAGAAAGCGCCGTGGAAATCAAAAATGAGGCGATTTCCATCCGCAAACCCGATGGCTCCATCGCTGCCCGCATCCCCCTCTTTCTAAAACAACTCGCCGAGCCAAATTGGTTCACCGCTTGGCAGGGCAAGGAAGACTTTCACTCCAGCATCTATAATGTCATCGTCTTTGGCCAAATGCTCGGCGACGGAACCGAAGATCAAAAAGTGGAAGCAAAGAAGTTTTTTGAGCAGTTCCGGGACTCGGTCGTTCTCATAGGGCCTGTGGATCCTCTCCTGAAAGACTTGAGCCCCATGCCGCTCAGTGGCTCAGGTCCCGTGCCACGCGTGTCCATTCACGGCAACCTTCTCAAAACCATCTTATCCGGCAGATCCATCCACCGCCCGCCAGTCTGGCTCAATATCGCGATTATTTTTACCCTCGGTTTGGTGGCTTCATCGTTCAGTTTTCTACCGCCGCATTATTCCAGTTACTCCAAGGTTACTGGGGCCGTCGTTGTGAGTTCCTATACCCTTGGGACCTTTTGGATTTTTTCAAATCACGATGTCATTCTTCCTCTTGTGGCTCCTTTGGGAGCGGCTTTGACATGTGCCTTCAGCGGCGCCTTGCTTGATCTGTCGCGCATGAAGCAACAAAAACGCCGCTTGCAGGGGATGTTCGGCACCTACCTCTCTCCGAATCTTGTGAATAAAATGATCGAGAGCGGAGAGGAACCGACTTTAGGTGGAATCGATGCCGAGATCACCGCGTT
Organism: Terrimicrobiaceae bacterium; assembly: GCA_044377415.1. Taxonomy (GTDB): domain Bacteria; phylum Verrucomicrobiota; class Verrucomicrobiia; order Chthoniobacterales; family Terrimicrobiaceae; genus UBA967. Next base: position 5,727 of record JBILZC010000026.1, read on the forward strand.
TTTTTCGGATGTCCAAGGCTTCTCGGCCTTCTCGGAAATCCTCACCCCCCAACAACTCGTTGGCCTGATGAATGAATATCTGAGCGGCATGACAGATATTCTCATGGAAAGCGGGTGCTACGTGGACAAATACATCGGCGACGCCATCGTCGGCATCTTCAACGCTCCAGTCCACCTAGAAAAGCACGCTCTCCAGGCCTGCATTGTCACTCAACTCCTCCATAAGCGCCTCGCGGAACTTCGTTCAAAATGGGCCTCCGAGGGCAACAAGTGGCCGCCCATCGTTTCGCGAATGCAAATGCGCATCGGCATGAACACCGGCTTTGCAACTGTCGGCAACATGGGCTCCAGTCGTCGATTCAGCTACACGATGATGGGTGATACCGTGAACTTGGCCGCCCGCTGCGAAAGCGGATCCAAGAGCTACGGAGCCTACACCATGATCACTGGTGAAACCATGCGCGCAGCAGCAAAAGAAGGCGATGCGTGTGTTTTTCGCTTCCTCGATAATATCATCGTGAAGGGCCGTAAGGAGCCCGCCGAGATGTATGAAGTCGTCTGCCTGCGATCCGATCTTACCGAGGAAATTAGCCGCTGCCTCGATGTTTACGCTCAAGGGATCCAGCATTACTTGGCTCAGCGCTGGGATGAGGCGACCACCGCGTTTCAGGAATCCGCCGGGATGGAGCCGAACCGCCCGGAAAAGAACCCCGACTCGCCCTCCACTCCGTCCCTCGTGATGCTGGAGCGCACGCTCTCTCTGAAAGTGAATCCTCCAGGCGCGGACTGGGATGGCGTTTTCAAAATGCAATCGAAGTAGACCCTCACCCGATTCCTCGATGTTTCCGAGAGCGCTCACTATCAGCATCCTCACGTTCGTCGCGTTGTTGCCACTGCCCGCGCTTTGCTCTTCTCCAGACTGGAAAGAATTGAGTCCCTGCCGCCTTGCGAAGTCCGATTACAGCGACGGCGACAGCTTCCATGTCATCTGCCGTGGACGCAATTATCACTTCCGGCTCTATTTTGTGGACTGCCCGGAAACCGACACCCGCATCCCCGAACGCGTGACCGAACAAGCCCGCGCATTCGGCATCGATGAGAAAAAGATCATCACCGCAGGGGAAAATGCTCACACCTTCACTCGCCAATTTCTATCTGAAGATTTCAAGGTTTTGACAAAATGGGAGGACGCCCTAGGTGCCTCCAAGAAACAAAGATTCTACGCCATCGTCATGGTCAACCAGAAAGACCTCGGCACGGAACTCGTTCGCAACGGATGGGCCCGCGTCTACGGAAAACCCGCCGACTTTCCCGACCAGGCACGGAGTTGGGGATTTCGTAAAAAACTAAACCACCTCGAGTCCCAAGCTCGCGCCCAGCAACTGGGGGCATTTTCACACAGAAATGTGAGACTCCCGCTTTGAGCGGATTCTCCCACGAAAACGCGCATCGATTCAACCGGTATTGCAGACGACCTACCCTCCACGATAGCCTCCGAAGCAAATGGACATTCAATTTGCCAAAATGAACGGAGCCGGAAATGACTTCGTCGTCATTGACAATCGCTCTGGGGAATTCTCACTCGACCGCGAGACGATCGAGCGACTCTGCGACAGACACCGTGGGATCGGGGCGGACGGCCTTCTGGCCGTGGAACCCGCCGAGGGCGCTGCCGATTTTCGGATGCGCTACTACAATAGCGATGGCGGAGAGGCGGAGATGTGTGGCAATGGCGCCCGATGCTTTGCCCGATTTGCCGCGCGACTCATGGATATCCCACCCCATGCACTGAGCTTCGAGACCCAGGCGGGCCCGATCACGGCCGTTCTTTCAGGCGATTCTGTGACTCTCGATATGGGGATCCCTCAAGATCAACGCGCCGCACAGACGCTTCGTCTCGCCGATCGAGAGATGACCATCCACTTCTTAAATACGGGAGTTCCCCACGCCGTGGCCTTCCTCGAGAACGTCGAAGAGATCGACATCCGATCTTATGGCGCCTCGCTTCGTTACCACGAGGCCTTCTCGCCGAAGGGCACAAATGCCAACTTCGCTCAAGTGATGGAGGATGGCACCCTAGTGCTGCGAACTTACGAACGGGGGGTCGAAGATGAGACCTTGGCTTGCGGAACGGGCGTCTGCGCGACGGCACTCCTTCATGCCCTTGAGACCGAGGCTCCCTCGCCCGTGCTAGTCAAAGTACGCGGCGGCGACACGCTCTCCGTGAGCTTTGAAAAAACCGAAGCGGGCGGATTTCAGAAAGTCCGTCTCACCGGACCAGCAGATTTTGTTTTCGAGGGAACTATTTCTTTGTAACGATGCAACCCATGTCATTCGCAGGAACCCATACGGCACTCGTCACCCCATTTCGGGACGGACATTTCGACACTCCCGCATTTCAGTCCCTCATCGAGGCACAGATCGCTGCGGGCATTACTGGCATTATCCCGGTCGGAACGACTGGGGAATCTCCCACGCTGGATCATGAGGAACACCTCAAAGTCATCGAGGTCGCAGTGCAAACGGCAGCAGGACGCTGTCAGGTCATTGCCGGAACAGGTTCCAACTCCACCACGGAAGCCGTATCCCTCACCCAAGCTGCCGAAAAACTCGGCGCATCGGCTGCCCTTCTTGTGGCTCCCTATTACAACAAGCCAAGCCAAGAAGGTCTCTATCGCCACTTCGCCGCGATCGCGCAGGCCGTAAAAATCCCCCTCGTCCTTTACAGCATTCCCGGTCGTTGCGGGATCGAGATCGGCATCGAGACGACTGTCCGCTTGGCAAAAGACTTTGCCAATATTCGCGCCATCAAAGAGGCGGGCGGCTCAGTGGAAAGGGTCAACCAGCTCCGAGCGGCGCTGCCAGAGAATTTTGAAATCCTGTCGGGCGACGATTCCCTCACCCTTCCTTTCATGTCTGTAGGTGCCGTGGGCGTCATCAGCGTGGCCACGAATGTGATACCAGCAGAGGTCGCCACAATGGTCCGTCACCAACTGGCGGGTGAATCAGCCAAGGCCCTCGCGATCCACCGCAAATACTATCCTCTTTTCAAGGATCTCTTCATTGAGCCGAATCCCGTGCCGGTGAAGTTTGCCCTTGCCCGCTTGGGAAGAATGACACCGGACGTTCGCCTTCCTCTTTGCGAAATGAGCGCGGCCAACGTTCAGCAACTCACAAAAACTTTGGAAAAATCCGGTCTATGAGCACTCGCGTTATCATCAATGGAGCGAAAGGCCGTATGGGTCAGGCCCTCATCTCTTGCATCCATGCCGACAATTCTTATGCCCTCGCTGCGGGACTCGATACCGGCGACGACCTTGCCAACCTTCTTCCAAACTGCGATGCGGTGATTGACTTCACCGATGCGAGCGCCACGACATCCGTGGCCGACGCATGCTCAAAAGCCGGCAAACCCCTTGTCATCGGAACAACCGGTCACTCGGACCAAGATCGCGCACATATTTCTTCCGTATCCAAAATCATCCCGATCGTCTTTGCTCCCAACTTTTCCATAGGTGTGAATACCCTCTTCTGGCTTACCAGAAAAGCCGCTGAGATTCTCGGACCGGACTTCGATCTAGAAGTGGTGGAAATGCATCATCGCCTCAAAAAAGATTCCCCAAGCGGAACGGCGCGCCGCCTCGCCGAGATTCTCACTGAGGTTCGCGGACTCGACTACGCCAAGGATGTCCTCCACGGACGCGAAGGCCTGGTGGGACAAAGAACAAATACCGAAATCGGCATGCATGCGATCCGAGGTGGAGACGTGGTGGGCGATCACACTGTTATTTACGCCAATGTGGGAGAACGCGTGGAACTCACCCACAAGGCCTCCAGCCGCGACACATTTGCCAAGGGCGCCCTCCGAGCCTCGGCTTGGGTGCTCGATAAGAAACCCGGTCTCTACGACATGGAGGACGTGCTCGGGCTACGATGAGGATCGGCATCGCGCTCGGGTCGAACCTGGATGACCGCTTGGCACTCCTGCGATCCGCCCGCAAGCGCATTCAGAGTTTCCACGAGGATTCCGGCCCCTTTCTTTGCTCACGCATCTTTGAGACCGCCCCAGCGGATTGCCCACCGGGATCCCCCTTTTTTTTGAATGCGGCGCTGGAGATGTCCTCGAGCCTGCCGCCGCTCGATCTTCTGGCAGAGCTTCAACGCATCGAGCACGATTTCGGTCGCCCGCATGACCACGGCTTCCACACTCCTCGCACGATCGACCTCGACATCCTTTACTTCGATAACTTGGCTTTCCGCCTTGCCGATCTAGAGCTTCCACACCCTCGCATTTTTGAACGCCCGTTCGTTTTGTTCCCGTTGCTCGACATCTGCCCCGACCGCATCCTACCCGGAAAATCCATTTCCATCCGCCAACATTGCGATCTCACCTATGCAACTGGCCTTTCTCCGCAGGATTTGCCAAAACCGCTCCGTCACTTTTAGATTTTCTGTTCCTTGAAAAATCCCGCCCCTAGTCTGAGTGATGCCAAAGCTGCTGGTCACCGCCTCGCCTGCCTCACGGCCTACGATTACCCCACCGCGCGCCTTCTCGACGACTGCGGTTTAGATTTGATCCTTGTCGGCGATTCCTTGGGCATGGTCGTGCTTGGCTATCCGGATACCACCAAGGTGACCATGGCGGATATGCTTCACCACACACGAGCCGTCGCCCGAGGCGTAAAAAACACTTTCGTCGCCAGCGATCTTCCAGCCGGCAGTTGCATCACTCCCGCCCTCGCCCTCGAAAATGCGCGACTCCTCCGAGATGCCGGAGCCGATGCGGTCAAAATCGAGGGCGGCCTCGAGTGCTTGCCCATGGTCGAAGCGATCTTGGCGGATGGCATTCCCGTGATTGGCCACCTCGGAATGCTCCCGCAACGCGTCATCGAAGAAGGCGGCTACCACATCAAAGGAAAATCCCCTTCTGAAAGCGAGCCTCTCCTCCGTGATGCCCATGCCCTCGAACAAGCCGGCGTGAGCGCCATTGTCTTGGAACTCGTCCACCCGCCCCTCGCTTCCCTCCTCACCAAAGAGCTTCAAATCCCCTCGATTGGGATCGGAAGCGGACCCGATTGCGACGGTCAAATCTTGGTCCTTCATGATGTCATCGGCCTCTTTCCTTGGTTCCGTCCGAAGTTCGCCGAACCCCGCGCCGATATCGCGAGCGAAATCCAGCGGGCCGCCCGTGCTTTTGCGAAGGCGACCAAGTCAGTCGATTTAATTTCGAAATAACTGCCCCCACATCGACAATGTCCGAAAAAGCCCGCCCCATTCCAACAATCGATCATGCGCTGGAACACTTCAGCTCACATGCATCCGGAAACGGGATCACTCTCAACGCCGCGCTAGCTCATCTCGGATCGGGGGGCTTTTGCTTCGTCGCATTTCTCCTCGCTGTGCCCTTTGTTCAACCTGTCCCACTCGGCCCATTGACTATGATTTGTGGCGTCAGTTTCATGGTCATCGGATGGCAGATGGCGCGCGGAAAAACGAATGCCACACTTCCCAAAAAAGCCGGTGACCTACTCATCCATGGCCACCTCTGGCTCAAGGTGCTGCGATTTTGTCGAAGCATCCTCAAATTCACTCGGCGCTTCACCAAGGAACGCTACTCGATTCTCGTGAATGGAGATCGCGCCGAGCGCTTCGTGGGCTGGCTCATTCTCATTGGGGGATTTTTGCTCACGATCCCCTTAGCCAACCTTCCACTCAACAATTTTTTTCCAGCTCTCATGATCATTTTTGCATGCCTCGGATGGCTGGAACGAGACGGACTCATGATTGTCATTTCCGTGTTTTGGGGGGCAGTAACGCTCCTCTACTTTGCAGCGATCACAGTCGCCCTCCTCTTTTTCGGGAGCCAGATCACAACGTGGTGCGCGAGCCTTATAGGATAACCCCTAAAGTGCCTTTCGCGGTCAACTAGGTGGATTCTCCCCGAACCTCACACGAAGTCGGGGGCCCAATTCAAATCCGCCACCCTACGGAACGAGGTTGTGGCGAATGTCTTTGACCGTGACTGCGTAAATGGTGTCTTCCGCAATGTTTTTTGCCTGGTCGCCGATCCGCTCTAAGCAACGTGCAATGAAAATGAGTTCGATATAAGCACGGATGTGGCCTGCGTTCTGCGACATCAAATCCGTAAGGGTATCAGCGAACTCGCGATTGAGTTCGTCAAGCTGCTTATCGCGATCTTTTATCGTGCTCGCCAACTCAATGTCATTTTCTGCGTAGGCTCGAATGGAGTCGTTAAACAGAGCCATCGCCGCTTGAAAGATCGTCTCGATTGAGTGAACTTCGGACATTTGCCCAAGAAGCAAAAGTTTCCGTACGCGTCGCGCAATACCAACGCACTGATCCGCAGCCCGCTCAAGATTGACGCTGGTCTTCATGGCAGCGAGGACATTTCGCAAGTCGGAGGCAAAGGGATGAAAACGCAGCATGATTTCGATGCCCTCGTTATCGACGCGGATCTCTAAATCGTCGATTTCTGCATCGTCGGCGATCACGGTATTGCATCGATCCTCGTCACGATCGAAGAGACCGATCTTTGCATTATCGAGGCTGCGCGACGCGAGACTGGACATCAGGAGGACATCCTTACGAAGATTGTCCAAAGCCGATTCGAAGCTGGAGAGAATATGACGAGGTGTTTCCATGTGAGAATTTTTCTAGACTTATCTTAATCCATCAACCGAAGCGGCCAGTGATGTAGTCTTCCGTTTGCTTACAAGAAGGATTGGCGAAGATTTTCTGCGTCTCGGCAAATTCAACAAGTCGACCCAAGTAGAAGAAAGCCGTTTTGTCCGAACAACGAGTCGCCTGCTGCATATTGTGGGTCACAATCACAATAGTGAACTCGGACTTCAGCTCTTGAATGAGTTCCTCGACTTTGACCGTTGCAACTGGATCCAAAGCAGAGCAGGGCTCATCCATGAGAAGGATTTCCGGTCTATTGGCAATGGCCCTAGCGATACAGAGGCGCTGCATCTGTCCACCGGAAAGACTCAGAGCGCTCTCATGAAGACGATCCTTTGCCTCATCCCACAGCGCGGCACCCTTGAGGCTGCGCTCGACCGTTTCATCCAAAACACTTTTTGCATTCTGACCGGCTACGCGCAAGGGGTAGACGACATTCTCATAAATGGTTTTAGGAAAGGGATTGGACTTCTGAAAAACCATTCCCACCCGCTTGCGAAGGGAGATCACCTCGATGAGCGGATCATAAATGCTATGACCATGAATAATGATGTCTCCCGTATGGCTAATGCCATCAATGAGCTCATTCATGCGGTTCAGGTTGCGAAGCAGGGTCGACTTCCCGCATCCCGATGGCCCAATGAAGGCCGTCACTTGGCGCTCCGGGATATCCATGCTGATATCAAAGAGCGCTTGCTTGGCCCCATAGAAAAAACTGAAGTTTTGTATGGATATAAAGTCGGGGCGACCGGCGGTTGAGGTATTCACAGTGGTTGGAAAATGGGACCTGACGGGCTCAGAAAGCACCGCCGGCATATTTTTTTCTAAGTTTTTCACGAGTAAGAATAGCAGCTAAATTCAGAGTAATGACGAGCAGGATCAGCAATAGAGCGGTAGCAAAAACCATCGGCTTGGCCGCCTCCGAGTCGGGGGACTGAAACCCGAGATCATAGATATGGAAGCCCAGATGCATGAATTTGCGTTCCAAATGGGCAAATGGAAAATCCCCATCCAGCGGCAGGCTGGGGGCAAGCTTAACAACACCGACAAGCATGAGCGGGGCGACCTCACCTGCCCCCCTAGCCATAGCCAGAACTAATCCCGTGAGAATGCCGGGCAGCGATGCCGGCAACACAATGCGCTGAATGGTCTGCCACTTCGAGGCGCCGCAGGAAAGCGAACCCTCGCGGATGCCACGCGGGACAGCAGCCATGGCCTCCTCGGTGGACACAATGACGACGGGAACGGTCATGAGAGCCAGAGTCAAAGCCGCCCAAAAAACTCCCCCCGTGCCAAATGTCGGTGTCGGCAGATATTTCCCGAAGAAGAGTTGATCTAACGACCCTCCGACGAAATAAACAAAAAAACCAAGTCCGAAAACGCCGAAGACAATCGAGGGCACGCCCGCGAGGTTATTGACCGCAATTCGGACGCATTGCAGAAAAAATCCCTGCTTCGCGTATTCCCTCAAGTAAATAGCGGCAATCACTCCGAAGGGCACCACCGCCACACTCATGAGAAGGGTCATCGCAAAAGTGCCAAATATGGCGGGGAAGATTCCTCCCTCGGTGTTCGCTTCACGTGGATTCTCCCACAAAAAGTTTAAAAAATTACGCACAAAGAGGACTATTCTTTCCCATGTGCTAAGCTGGTTTGGCTGGGTGTAGGAAACCAGTTCACCAATGGCAAGCGATCTATCAACGCCAGTTGGAGTTGTGTATTGCAGCGAGGAAGCAGATTGAGTCGCCCGCAGTTCACTCGCCTTGGAAGCGAGCGTTTTATACTGGGCGTCGAGAGCGGATAATTTTTCCGCGGATTGGCTATCCGTTTTTTGACTAATCCTCAGTTCATTGAGTTGTTTGTTGATCTGACCGATTTCATGCTTCTCGATATTCTCAATTTCGTGGCGACGCGCGGTTGACTCGGCGCAAAGTTGGGCGAGAAACCCTTGGAATGATGCATCTGTGGAGAGCACGCTCTGTCCGTTAGCCAACTTTACGGATTTCGGATACCCAAAGGCGATGCCGTATTCGAGTCTCTCAATGCGGTAAATATCCTTTGGTTCAGTGACGGCGGCGATATCGCCCTGATTCGCAAAGGCGAAGTTGAGACCATAGGTATCCTTGTTACCCACGAAGACCTGCAACTCGGTCTGATCGGCTTTCAGGATCCCCTGTGCGTTCAGAACAGGTATGCGCTTCAATCGCTTTTGGACAAGCTCGCCGACGATTTTTTCACCCCCTTGGGGAACAGGGTTCGAGATGCCCGGCTTGAATTGAAATTCCAAAACCCGACTGGGCCAGAAGACAGGCAATCCATTGGAGATAATGATGCCCAAAAGCCCAACAACCATGATCAACCCTACGGCCAACCCCATCGCCGTTAGCCAAACAAAAGGCTCTCCCTTGGCGGCGTATGTTCTTTGGAATTCGAGATTCCCTTTTCGAGCGTCACTCATGGATTATATGGTCTTAAATCTTTCCCTTAGGCGATGGCGCAGGATCTCGGCAAATGTGTTAAACACAAAAGTGAAAACAAAAAGAACCAACGCGCCAAGAAAGAGTGTGCGGTAGAGTGTGCTGTGATGGGGGGCCTCCGGAAGCTCAACCGCAATATTGGCGGAAAGCGTTCGCATACCCGAAAAAATATTCCATTCCGTAATAGGGGTATTCCCCGTGGCCATGACGACAATCATCGTTTCGCCGACCGCACGACCAAGACCAATCATGATGGCTGAAAAAATGCCCGGTGAGGCTGTGGGAAGAACGACTCTCACTGCGGTTTGCCAACGACTGGCCCCGCAGGCCATCGACGCCGTTATGAGTTGGGCCGGGATGTTGGAGAGCGCGTCATCGGCAATCGTGAAAATGATGGGAATGATGGCAAAGCCCATCATAAATCCGACGACCACCGAGTTTCGTTGGTCAAAGCTATTCCCTGTCGTAGCCGTCCACCATGCCCCGAAGTCGGCCGTTTTCTGGCCCGTGGCAGGATCGGTAACAACAAAGGCGATGGATTCAACCACCGAACCCAGCTGAAAGAAAATCCATGAGCTAACGAGTAGGAGAGGCACAAAAACAATCCACTCCCACCCTGGATGGATGAGCTTCCTATAACGAATAGGCAATCGACTCCAGAAAAAACCTGTGATCGCGGCAATCAGCGGGAGACCGACTGCCAAAAGGATAAAGGAAGGGATCTCTTTTTCGATGATCGGAGCGATATAAATGGCCCCCAGAAAGCCGAGGACTACCGACGGCAAAGACGCCATGATTTCCATGGTGGGTTTCACAATGGAGCGAAATCGCGGATCCAGAAACTGGGAGGTGTAGAGCGCCGCGAGCAGAGCGATGGGGAGCGCAAAAAGCATGGCGTAAAAGGTGCCCTTGAACGTTCCAAAAATCAGCGGAACCAGCGAGTACTTGGGTTCGAAATCATCGCTACCTCCGGTGCTCTGCCACTCCCATTTGGGCTCCGTTGCCCCTTCATACCAAATTTTACTGAACAGCGCCTTCCAAGACGAATCGGCATGCGGATCATCAATTTTAAAAAAGTGAAGCTTGTTGGCGCTATCCAGCACAACAAGGCGATGGTATTTGCCACTAATGGCCGCATTCACGACATTGTAGGGCATTTTTCCCTCCCAACGTATCGATTCCGTTGTCGAGTATCGGAGGGAAAGTTCCGACCCACCGCCGATCAAAAAGGCCTTGTTGCGAAGGGTGGAAATAAGAAAGGACGGCTTCGTTCCCAAACTTGGGAAATCATGAGTCTTTCCAAAGAAACGCTCAGCTCCCCCCTTTGGATAATAGAGGCTGAAAACCCGATTGTCTCCCGAGTCGCTTGCAAAGCAGATCGAGACGTCTCCAAAAATAAATGTGGCGGCCTGAATGTGGGCCCCCGGAATGTCCTCAAAAGGAGCAAAGGTCTGTATGAGCTTGAACTCTTCGTCCTCGAGCAAGAGATAGCTCACCTTGCCATCCTCGGTGACAACGATCACAGAATCACCGGTTCCAGGAACAAGCACTTTCGTAGCGCGACCGGGAATCAAAGAAGTCAGGTCAAAAACCCCGACCGCTTCCTCTTTTCCTTGGCCCATAAGGGATCGCTTACGCTGGAAAATCGCAGCCGATACTTGACGATGATTCCCATTGTCTTGGAGCGCCACAACCAACTTGTTGGAACCAGAATCACCGTAGGCAATGTCGAGAATAGGCACGCCGGGAAGACCGATGGGCGTGACTTTCTCTGCGGAAGGATTAATGCTCACGACTTGGCGTCCCTCGGATTCCTCGGATTCGTAACCAGGAGCGACAATCGCAAATCTTCCATCGGCAGTGCCGACAATGATCTTTTGCTCCCTTTTATTGAGCGCGGCAGAGACGATTTCAAGTGGCTCTCCGAAATCGATGGGGACCTCCGCAATAGCACCTGTCTCGTAGTCGACAGTCAGCATTCGCCCATCCGGCTCAACAAGAAATGGCCTTGCACCCCACTCGTCAACTCCAAGAAGGGAAAAGGAATGATTCGGAATAGAGACCGTCTTCAACTCGCTCACCTGCGCCGGCATGAAAAGCGGCCAAATCTGAAAAAGAATAAAAAAGAAAATCCCTAAAACTGCCGTAATCACAAGAACCCCGCCCGATTTGATAAACAAGTTCATCATGCGATCCACGAGAAGCGTGGCGCGCGATGTGATAAACCGGTTTCGATCTGTGGCGTGTGCAGGGAGTGGTTTAGACATCTTGTGATTCAAAAGAAGACGGCGGCCGTTCAAAGCCGCCGTCTATTACTGAAAATGCGTTCGAGTTATTTGCTGATACTGAGGGCCGAGTGCGCTTCCGACTGCGCTTCCTTGGTCAAAGGGAAATAGCCGTCTTTGAGGACAATCTCTTGACCTTGCTTCGACAACACAAACTCAAGGAACTCCAGTGTAAGAGGATCCAGAGCTTTGCCTGGCTTTTTATTGACGTAAACATAAAGAAAACGGGCCAGCGGATAATCGCCAGTCACGCAATTCTCATACGTTGCCTCCACATATTTGCCTTCCTTTTTCCCTAGCGGTACGGCGCGCACACCGGAGGTTTTATAGCCGATGCCAGAGTATCCGACGGCACCAAGATCCGTGGTGACGCCTTGAACAACTCCAGAGGAACCGGGTTGCTCTTTGACGGTGGCTTTGTAATCGCCTTTGAAAATCGCCTCATCCTTAAAGAAACCATATGTTCCAGAGGCACTGTTGCGGCCATACAAGGAGACAGGCTTATTCGCCCAGTCGCCTGTCAGTCCCGCTTCCCCCCACGAGGTGATATCCTTGGCCCCCGACTTGCGTGTGCTGGAGAACATTCCGTCCACCTGTTTCATAGTGAGACCTACGACTGGATTGTCTTTGTTGACGAAGACAGCGAGCGCGTCAATGGCGACAGGAATCGCTGTTGGCTTATATCCGAATTTTTTTTCAAACTCGTCGATCTCGGTGCTTTTCATCGGGCGGCTCATCGGTCCCAGTTGGGAAGTGCCTTCAATGAGAGCTGGTGGTGCCGTTGAAGATCCTTTGCCTTCAATCTGAACATTGACATTCGGGTAGGCCTTTTTGAAACCTTCCGCCCAAAGGGTCATGGCGTTGTTCAGCGTGTCGGAGCCGATCGAGTTGATGTTTCCACTGATCCCGCTTGTTGGGCTGTAGGATTCCAGCGAGGGATCTACCGCGACCTGTTCGGCAAAGGCCGTGGATGCTATGATACTGAGTGTAGTGAGTATGGTTGTTGTTATTTTCATGTGGAAAACGGCGTCCCAATAACAATTAAGAATCGGGGATTTTAGAAAGGCTTTATTGTTACAAGATCGTAACACTTGAAAACACGGAGTTGGAAGGCTTTTTTGTCTTCCAAAAGCGAGTTGGGTCAGGAGTGCGATGACGCAGATTACGCCTGAGTCTCTGCCCACTTTGGAATGCAAGCGATACACAATGGCGGTCAAGGCGGCGAGCGCTTCCATGCCGCGTTTTTTTAATGCCGAATCCGATTCGCAGCCCCTCATTGAGAGGCGCAATCATGTAAAGAAGAGATTTGTGATTTTTTAGCGGGCAGAGCCCCAGAGATGAGAAAATCAGATTCATGAGCCGAAGACGTCTCTCACGGCGACACAAAGACACGGAGGGGAAGAACATGAAGCGGGAACAGTCTTGTTCCTTATGATCGACCTTCTTTTTAGAGTGAGGTCAGGATGCCTGAATCTAAGGGTCTTCCCTTCCGCATTGCTCGATCGTTCGATGAGGGCCAGGTGCTCAATGGGAGGCCTTGCACTGTTTTTGACGAATCCTAAAAACAAAAAAGCCGCGCCCCATGCAGTCTTTCGACCTCAGAGGCGCGGCAGATTTGAGTTTTATCTTAGAAGGTCATGCCTGTCGAGAAGCCGAAAACGGTGGCGTCCTTGACAGAACAATCGCCTTGGGGATTGCGAATGTATTCAACAAAAGGACGTGCCCACCACCAACCATTGATTTGGAAAGAATGCCCAGCTTCAAGCACATAGGTTGCGGAGAGGTCCTGGCCGACCTTGTCCGCATTGTCATTCCTATCACCATAACCCAAAGCAATTTGAGTTGTATCTTTTTCGCGAGTGGGGAGAAATCCAGTGTAAACAAGGCCCGTCTGGAAATAAAAGGGATACTTGTTGCCTTTTTCTCCACTTTTAGGAGTCGATGCTTTACCTGCATAATCAGGCGCAAAGGAGAAGAGATTGAAGACGCTCAAGCCCTCCTTGGATAGCTTGGAGGCATCTTCAGAAGGTTCACGGAAAAGCATTTGATCGGCTTGGATATAGAACCCGTATTGCCCCTCTTCCGTGCGACCGCTGTACGTTGGTGTGCCTCCTTTGCCAGTCCGTGCGGACACGGGTGTTCCGAAAAAGTAACCACCGAAAGCGTATTTACCTTCCAATTTCGAAGAACCGATTTTGGGTTTATACCCAGTCTCGCCCATATACCATAATCCGTTTCTTTCGGTATCCAGAGAATATCCACGGAATCCTAAGCCGTGATTTCCCGTTTCGGCAGCCTCTGGAGCTGCCATGAACAACCCATTCTTGATGTACACGTCGTTGATTGGCTTGATTTCAACAGTTCCACCCCAAGCTGTGTAGCTGGAGGAAAACTTAATATTGCCGCCGATGCCCTTAGAGCTTTCGATAGCGTTATTGAGAAACAACTTGGAAAGCGGCTGATCCACAAACTCCCTACTCGGCTGAAGCCAACCGGCGCGAAGAACAATCATATCCTCAACGGGCAACAGATTTTTGGTGGAGTAATTCAACCCAAAGCTCGTTACGCGGAACTGCGTACCAGAATACATATGGTTGGGCTGAAACATGGAGTCTCCCTCAACACTGATGGTGTTGACATCGGATTCATGCCGGACGGAATCCCGATAGCGGAAATTTCCAAAGAGCGACAATCCATCAATCGCGTCCAGATTGAGCACGCGAGCTAAGTTAACATCTGCTCCAAAACTCACCTCGTTGCTGAAAAAACTGCGTTCAGGCCCCTCCGCTTGCGTCGTGTAATACATCGCGCCTTTGTATTTTCCGTTAAACTTGATGCCCATGTCTTCGAGATTGGCGCGCGTGTCGAAGATGATATTGCTGTCCTGTCCGATGCGTTGGGTAGTATCGCCATTTCCTCGGAGGAGGCCTTTACCGTTCCACCAGCTTTCGAAATCGCCGGCTTGTGTGGAGACAAGGCTAGACCCCGTGAGCAACGTCGCGAGGGATAGAATGTAGGGAATCGATGTACGCTTGAATGGAGTGAGTTTTTTCATGGTTGGTTGTTTTTACTCTGATGGTGAATGCAAAAATGAATCAGGCTGCCTATTCGCCATCCACAGCAAGACAACTAAAATGTTTTTTTGCTGATTTCCGCCTAATTAATTTGGTCGCTTAATACCGAACGAACGAAAAAGCCGCAATAATTATGTTACAGAAAATGTCATTTCATAAGGCAATCGATGCGATGAGCAAACCATTTTCAATTGTGACGAAATAGCGTGTAACAATCTCCTCAATTTAAGAAAAAACTTAAGTGACAAAATCGTAACATTTTCAACACTTGCTGTGAATAAAAGCCGATTTAAAAAAGAGGTGGCAGCAATTAACGTGATCACCTACTTATCCATCTCCATGAAACCTGCACTTATAGCCACCCTTTCTCTGGCTTTTACGATTTATCCTACAATTGCAAGCTCCCCAGAAGCAAAGCCAAGCGAATCGGCATCCACTAGCGCGCAAAGCACATATGATTCAGCGGTCAAACTACTTCATGGGGACAAAGAATCGAAAGATCCCGAAAAAGCGCTGGATCTATTTCGCAAAGCGAATGAGCTAGGCCACGCTGAGGCGCCTTCGGCGATCGGTTATTTTTACACCACAGGATTGATCGTCGAGAAAAATGACATTGTTGCAGCGGAATGGTTTCAGAAAGGCTCGGTCCGAGGGTCAGTAATCGCAAAATTTAACCTCGGGCGTTTTTACCTTGATAGCAAGGGAGGCCTCTCTGGAAGGGAGAAAGGCATCGCTCTCATGGAGGAGGCCGCCTCAAGCGGATCCGAAGACGCCCAAGCAGCTTTGGCCGAGATTTATTTCATGGGGCTCTATGACCCAGAGGCAAAACCCGATTTCGCGAAAGCCATTCCTCATGTAGAGGCAAGTCAAAAAGCTGGAAATCCATCGGCGACCAACATGCTGGGGGTGATGTATCGTGAGGGACATGCTGTGGCGGTGGATCCAAAAAAAGCAGAGACCTTGTTTCGCGAAGCTGCTCGGAAAGGCAATTTCAAAGCTCAAAGTAATCTCGGACATTTGCTTGATCCTTCATCAAAAAAACGCTCGCGAAGAATTGAGGCGGTGGCTTGGTTGTCTCAGGCTGCTGATCAAGGGGAACCGCTTGCCGTTTACAAAATGAATGAGTTGCGCGTTTACTTGCCTTCCAAGGAAGTTGAGGAGGCCAATCAGTTGGCCGAAAAACTCAGAGCGGAAATTGTCGCCCAGTGAGCTTTTCAAGATCAGGCTACTGGCTTGTTTCCCAGTCTGTTCTGGCTTCTTCCGCTGCGAGATTCAATGCTTCGAGGTAGGCTTCCTGCCCAAACAGGGCCTGATAGCGTTCGTCGGACTTTGATCTGGCGTTTTCCCAGGCGTCCTCGGAAGTAAGCCCTTTGCGCAATCCCGTTCGATACTCTTCCTGAAATTCTTTTTCGAGCGATAGGAGTAATTCTTTCACCCCTTCGCTGTCTTCTGGGTTGCCTTCATCCATAAATGCCGCTGGTAACTTGGCTCCTTGCGGGATCGAAATTTGGAGTTCCGAACCTGTGGGGTGGATATCCGATTTTTGGATGGGTTCCGAAGGTTGCTCTAAAGGTTTTGCGTAATTTTTCCCAAAAAATCCGAAGTCGGTTACGCGTTTTTTTATTTTCGTTTCGTATTCTTGGTAAGAATTTAAAGAAAGACTATTGTTTGAGGGGACGAGTAAAAAGACTGCGAATCCCAAGACTATTATCGCAAGTGCTAAATAGGTTCTTTTTCTGATTAAATGCATAGGGGCAGACCGCTTGCCATTACTAGAATTTTGAAATCAACATTGGCATTTTGAGATTAAAAATCAACCAGCTGCAACGAAAAAAAGACTGGCACTGCAAGGCAGTGCCAGTCCAATTTTTGAACTAATGAATCGTATTATTTTGGAGCAATTACGCTTCCATCTGTGGTGCGGGTCACTTTGAAGGAAGAATCGTTTGCGACACCGGAGGATCCCAGATTGGAAGGGATAGTTGACACGAGCTTATCGTAAACAACTTTGTTATTTCCGGTTAAGGTGCCTTTGGTTAAAAGATTTTCGAAATTCCAAGCAGAGTATTTCCCAAGGCGAATTTTGTTACGATCGGCTTCGGAAAAAGATCCAGCTGCAACACCTTCCAATTTTTCGCCATTGAAGGAAAGCACGCGCCCACCGTTGCCAGAATCGCGGGCGGTAATTGCATCGGATGTGCCCAACCAGCTAATGATGTTAAAATCTCCGGAAGAAGGAAGTTTCATCCAGCCGGCGATTGTTCCACCGCTCTGGTAACCACCGTTTCCGATTGCCGCTTTCTTCGCGAAATCAGTTGAAAGAACATAACCAGGGTAGGTGGTCGAATTCGCAGTGATTGGTGCTAATACGGGAGTCGCGAGATCTGTGATGCTGGTAGATGCGTTGATCACATATTGTTTCACAGCATTCGCCGCTCCATGACCGACCTCCGATAAGAAGGCAACTCGCGTTCCTGAACCATCATTTCTTCCTGTTACATATATTGTTCCGTTGGAGGTTGTGTTGCCGGTCAGCATCGATTCCGGAATTGTTCCGTTGGAGAGTAGGCGGCGGAACTGAAGGCCGGTGATATTTGTGATCTCTGCATCGGCTCCTTTGTTGATGACAGGAGCGAAAGCGATCACTCCGACCGGGCCGCCCTTGAGCGCCGGTGTCTTGTAGGGAGTATTGGCTTGGGCCACATCAGAGAAGGCCATGACAGCCGTTCTGGAACCGGTCACAGTCGCATTGACCGAGTGAGCTTCTCCAGTCGCGACAGATGAAACTGGAATAAAGGTGTCGGGTGTGGCTTTGGAGCTGGCCAAAGAACGAACGCCTTCGACAGAACCTGTCCAGCTTACCCGAATAACAGTGGTGCCGGTGATGCCGGGAAATGTTCCTTTGTAGGTGGCTCGAGAGGCACTGCCAGCTTTTGTAGCGGCACCAGAGTGGGCGTAACCATCGAGCGTTGTGTAGGAGGCCATGATGGAAGTATGGGCCGCCGAGCGGAAGGCCGTAGCGCCAACGATGTCAACGGTTGTTGTTTGAGCCTGCGCGGAGAGAACAAGCCCGAGGCTTGCTGCACCGAGAAGGAGAGTTTTGATTTTCATGATGATTGGGTGTTTTTGTTTTGTTGCGTGTGAACCGGAGTTATACCCGTGCCACACTGCTAAGAAAATTGACTCCCCTTTTTACGTTCGTCCAAAACTCTTGTGTGACGTTTTCGTAACAAGGAAAACGACCGCTATGCAGATTTCAAATAAATCAAAATAGCTTGCAGATCTAATGAAATAAAGCCTCTGAAGCGGAGTCAGTCACATGATTACGACGAACGCTCCACCTCGAAATATGATCAAGCTTCGAATTCCTGAAACTTGAGGGCAGAAGAACTGAATGTAAATAATTACCTACTCTTCTCCGGAGGTTGGGAATAGGTGCCACTCAATCAGAGGTCTTGCGCCCATGACTCAAAAATAAAAACTCCGAAGACGGCAAAGTCAGCTGTATTTGCAGTAGCGAGCTTGCGAACACCGCGTTCGTAGTAGGTCGCCGCAAGATAGGTATCAAGTATGCGCTTGCGTCCGAGGCGAAACTCCTCCATCCATTTCCAAGCCTGTTCCCATGTGCGATCACCGGGATGACAGTGAACAATCTCCGCCGCCTCCCACCAGAAGCGCGATCTTGTCAGAGCCTGTTCCATCGTGAGAGGAATCCTGAATCGCTTGGGATCGGTAGCTACATGAACAAACTCCTGAAGCACCTGCGGAGCTAGTGCAAAATGAAGATTGCCCAGTCGACTGGATTCGCGGATTTGTGCTCGGAGATCATGGTGACCCCGTGCTTCCTCGATTTCGTGGGTCAATAGGACTGTCGTGTCCAAACCGATCATGGCCGCCTATCAAAAAAGTCGCCGAGCAAGTCACCTCGACCAAACCATGGTTCCAAAATAGAACCAACAGAAGCTGCGGGAGCTGCTTCACGGAGCGAGTTTCTTTTTTTGGAAAGAGTTCGGCGGTATGAATCCATAGCCTCGCGGATCAATTCGGAGGTGGAGCGTTTGGCTCTACGAGCCAAAATCTGAAACTCGCGGTACACAGGTTCGTCTAAATGAATAGTAACGGCTTTCATATGTCATAACATATGCCACTTATTTTTTATCCTACAACAGGAAAGATTGTTATATTAGAGGATTTTTTCCGCTTTTGCTTGCTTTTGATCAAATCAAGACGTGTGGCCGCTAAGTATTTTTAATACCCGATTGGGATGGCCGACCAATTTTTACAGCATCGCGGACTTGTCCTCATCCCGCTTCTCCCCTTCCTCCTCATCTTTCTTGTCACCCTCTCCCCCACCATACCCTAGAATCTCGACGGTGATGAGCGATGGAGCGCCATCGTTTACCTTGTTATCCTGTCCGTTGGAAGCCATATTCTTTGCCGCCGAGGATGTGGCAGCAGAGGAGTTCGAGGCTGCCGGGGCTACCGCAACGGGAGCGGAAGGTGGTGCGCTTGATGGAACTCCCGCTGAGCTTCCAGCAGAGGCAATGTTGTCGCCATTGATAACTGATACCGCCGCTATGTTCAGGTTGCCCGTGCTCTGGATACCGGCATCGCCGGCATCCACCGTGCCTTCGGGAGCAAGAAGATAGACATTGCCAGGATCGACATCCTCTACAGCGGCGAGCACGCCGATGCCACCCCCAGTGGCCAAGCCACCAAGATCAGTTTTCACATCCGCGCTGGGCGAGTCGATTACTACGCGAGTAGGCGGCGCGGTGACGACAGTCTTGGGGGATGTTCCTGCAGCGATGTCGCCTGTGGTCGACCAGATCGTCATGTCGCCTCCGCGAAGCGTGAAAATACGAGCTCGACCGATATCCACATCGCCGCCCGTAAGAATGGAAACTTCTCCGCCGAACTCCGTGACGATGCCTGGTGGAGTCAGGGGATTTCCAAAGATGTCCGAAGCCATGGTGAGCCCACCGCGTGGAGCAGCGAGAGCAATGTTGCCACCACTAACGGTCCGGATATCACGCGAGCGGGTGAATATGTCGCCTGTTCTATCAAGTGCGGCAAAGACAGTCTCAACGGCTTCCAAGGCGGGTTCGTAGCTGAAAGCATCAGGATACGCCTCGCCCGTCGCGACAATAATGGAATACAGTGTTTGTAAGTTGGCGATCGCGATGTGTTCGGGATCGTCGGAGAGTGGTTGCACGATTGAGCCAGTTGGGGCGA
>JBILZC010000032.1:0-23448 GCA_044377415.1 Terrimicrobiaceae bacterium
AGGCCAAAAGCCGGAACACCTTCCGTCGAACCTATGCCAGCCAGAGCAATCATCGATGCCCCTTCAAATGGCAGGTTGGGATTGCGGGAATCGCCGATGCTTACGATGCCGATGCCTGTGCCATCGGCCAAATTTTCTCCTGTGCCAAGATCTAGGTTGGCTCCAGCCAAGACCTCGAGGAATCCCGGGCCTGAAATTTGAATGTCACCGGCAAGGGCGGTGACCAGTTTGTTGTTAGCCGTGATGCGGGGAGCATCGAGAACGATATTTCCAGCGAGAATGTTCGATGCCTCGGTGCGAAGTGTCGCAGCTTCGTTGTAGGGAATGATGTCACCTGCCGCCGAGACGATCGAGATGTTCGTGGCATCAAGATTCTGAAGATAAAAAGCCACATCCGAGATCGATCCTCCGCTGGTGATTTTTGAAAACTTGGGCGCGAAGAGCACAAGGCCGGATATATCCCCCTTGCCGGTGTAAATGCGTACAGGTTCAGTGTCGCCCTCGTGGAGCAGCGAGTCCCCGTGCCTTAGACCCTTCAGATCAATTGCCGCATCATTGCCTGCGTAGGAACCGGTTTCACTAAGGGCTTTGTCGATGTTTGCGAGAAAGTTTGCAGAGGATTCGTAAAGGGCACCCGATTCACCGGCGTATCCGTAGTAGCTGAGAGGGGCGGTTGTTTCTGGTATTCCCGAGGGATTAGCATCCGAGAGGTTGATGGTCGAGGAAATCCACCCCATGAGCGAGCTGAGATTGCCCGCTTCGTCCTGAAATTCTGTTTTTCCTGCGGGTTGAAGGCCGTTGACCGCATCTGCCACCACAATCTCAAGATTTCCACGCGAGGCAGGTGCAAGAATCTGCGATCCGATCGTATTTAAACTCCCGGCAAAGGCACCAACTTTGAGCGTCGGAGGAATCAGATTCATCACACTGCCGAAGCCCTCGAGCGTGGATTCCGAAAGTCGTGTCCAAGGCTGGGAATTCGAGGAATAGATATCCGCACCTTGCACATTGAAGAGGTTCTGCTGATTTATCCAAGCGGTCAGTATAGGTTTTGAACCGAACTCTAATGGCAAGATAGTGGCTGACCGGAAAGTGACATCGCCCCCGAGCGACTTCACATCCACGCTGGAGTCTGCAGAGAAAGTGCTGAAGTAGCTTTTATACCAGAACTTGTTTCCCAACCCGGTCGGCATGAGAAAGGCATTGGCGATTGGACCCAGCATAATGTCTTGTTTGGCGGAAACCTCGAATGAGCCTTTGCCCAAGAACAAGGCTGTGGGAAGCCATGTTTCAGGAAGAAATATTTCCGGTTGGGTGCGGGTTAACAAGGACTCACTGTAGGCACCGAGTGCTCCCAATAGTCCCAGAGAGGGTGATCGGGCCGCGTTCGTTTTCACCTCACCACCAGCTTGCAAAATGCCTTTCCCTCGCTCGGCGTAGTAGAGACCTCCATCAATATTCCTTCCCGCTTCGATCTTCAAATCGCCACCACCAAACTCGATGAGATTCGCCAAGTCGGGCACCAGATTTTCCTCTGCGCCAATTCCCGCCATTCGGGCATTTGTGGGGGCCACCGCATCGGCATTGACGATGTCGTTTTTCGCAACAAGCGCGATGTCACCGCCGCCAAGGGTTCCAAAGCCTTGGAAGAAGTTGCTATAGTCGATCCACCAAGCTGTGGAGGCGGAGGAGTCCACTATCGTTTCGCCATTACTGTCTAGGAATTGGATCGCGCCGAACTTGCCTGTTGTCGGATCGACGTGACCGCGGCGATAGAGCCAGTTGGAAGTGAACTGATGGCTCGAGTCTGGGATAACCGAAATGTTACCTTCAGAATCGGTAAACTTCGTTACTCTCGCTATGTCGTTTCCTGCGGAAATCCAGAGGTCGCCACCGGCCATAGCCCACTGAGGTGTAAATATCTGGGAGGGACGGCCCATAGACCCCTGTTCAGGATGGGAGGTAGTGTCAAAAGACACAATCGGTGTGGAAAAATCCCCATCCGCAAGAACCCTCGTCGAGTCAGAAATCGCAGTGCCTGCCGTGTAGATGGTGGCAAACTGGTTTCGAAGCTGGACATCCCGTCCGGCGTTAACCTCTACATCCCCGGTGCTGGTGCGAACGACCTCGTATCGAGTTCCCATGTCTTTAAGCAGGCCTGTTCCCTCGGTGATGACATTGCCTTCGTCGTCGTAGGTTCCTTCATCCGTCTCTGTGAGGTTGATGCGGAGATGGTTCGCTGTGGTTCCATATTGCCCGACGCCCGCATCAACTTGAGGAGCATCAGGGTTTGTATCCGGATTGTTCGAGTTCGCGACGGCTGGATAAAACTCTCCTACAACAACAGACCCTTTGCCTTCCTCAAGGAGGTCACGTGATAGAATGGATTTCGCGTTGACCGATGCCAAATCCGAACCTGCCGTAATCGAATAGCTCCAAGATTGGAAGTTTGTCGGAAGGTTTGAATTGATGGCTTGGAGTTGTGACAACCAAAGCAGCGAGTGACCGTTTTCCTCAAAGCTCAAGTTGTTTGTGTAGATAGCCGGATCCTCCAAGCCGGGCTCGACGGATACAAAGCCGTCACTAAGGGAGTTGTTGAAGACGATGTCTCCGGAGGCACGCAGGGTGAGAAGTCCCGGAGCGTTTTTGCTGCCATAGCGCATCTTGGAAAGGTCCCAGTCGGCTGCGCTTTTTCCTTCGATATCGTCTGTGCCTGTGGGATTCGCGAGGCCGAGAGTCAGGTCGCCAGCCGTGTTGATGATTTCAAAACCTGGCGCAACTACGGTTTGAGCGGAGAGGTCATCACTTCTGCCGGCGAGCAACCGGGATTGGATGGTTGCTTCGTTAGCCATGAAGCTCTGTGCGTCCGTGTGGATGGCATCGCGCAAGGCGATATTCATCACGCCATCTTGTGTGGTGCGGTCAAAAAGACGGTAACCTTCGATAACAATGGCAGACACCCCATTGATCGTGCCAGCAAGAGGATCGATCAAGAGATCGGCGTTACCATCGTTCCTCGGAGCTCGGAGATGCAGTCTGCCTTGAAATTTACCAAGCGAAGCACTGCTCCCATTGTCAAGGTAGGAACCTTCAATAAAGTCGTTAACCCCAAGAAGAATTTGGGAGCCAGATTGAATAGAAAGACGCGCCGAGGTATCGATGACGCCATTGATTTGCGAGCCGGTAAAAAGCTCAACCAGCCCGCCTTTGCCTGCGGAATTGAAATTTTCACCTTCCACGGAGAGCAGAGCCGATTCTGCAAGTGTAAGACTGCCTGAAGCTCCCAGCGAAATTGTGCCGCCTGTTTTGCCAGAGGCATCGATTTCTGCAGAAACTGTGACGTCTCCACCGTCCGTGCTGAGGCGGAACTCTCTCGAGGTGACTTTCTGATCCACTGAAACATCGCCGAATCGAATGCGTAGGCTTATGAGATTATTGAAACCACCTTCTTCCAGAGGGGCGTTGATTTCAGCGAAATCACCGATTGTCCCAACATCCAAAGTGAAAGAACCGCCATCGAATCCTGCAACCGACTGGCCGAGCAGGATTCCCTGATTGGTAAATGATCCAACACTTGCTGCGATCTCCAGAGTTCCGGCGCCCCCCCCCACATTATCTCCCATGACTGAGAGACTCGATCCTTCGGCAAGCACGATGTTGCCATTGTCCGAAGTGATGCGGATGTTGCCTGCATCAGCAAACTTTACGACATCGTAGAAGGTTCGCGAGCTGCCAGCTACGCTCAAGGCTGAGCTGATGGTAACATCTCCACTCTTGGCACGAATATCGAGCTCGCCGCTTGGAAGTGTGATTTCGGAGCCAATAATGACGGAGCTTCCGACGAGTGAAAGTTTTGCTCCGAGTTCGCTATCGACGTCGCTTTCTCCCTGAGAGGAATTGATATTGAGTATGCCACCAGACTCGATGAGGTAATCGGAGAGACGCGTCGAAGCGATGGTTGGCGTTACCAACTCCAAGTCAGCAGTGCCGAGCAGTGTGCCGCTGTTGGCAATGATTGCTCCCATCGCAGACTCGAATTGGGCAAGATCGTATCCCGCCACAGCGAACTCCCCCATACCAAGTCGCAGGTGATTCGATTGGAAAGAAATTTGTCCTGCGCGGGATGTTTCCGCAGTGGGGGCAACAGCATTCGGATTCGAGAGCAGAAGATTTTTTGCTTTGACCGCAACCTCACCGCCATTGCCGAGAATTCCGCCGGATTCAAACGAAAGAGTAGCGAGATTTTCGGAGCCAAGAGTTCCCGATCCAGCGATTGTGAGGGAAGAATAGGCTTTGAGGGTTAGCGAATCCGATTGGTTTAGCTGATCTAAAAAACTGCCTCCGAGTCGGAGGGTGTCGACATCGCCTGCTTCAGTTCCTTCGAGATCAATGAACAGGGCCCCCGAACCAATCGAAATCCGGCTGGAGTCGATGATGGCTGACTCGGAAATCGAAGCGCGACGCGAGGAGTCCAGCGAGATGAAAGCACCAGAGAGTGCGACATCGTCTTCAATGTTGAGAGAGGCTTCATTTTCCTCAACTCTGCCAGTTCTGGTAAGTCTAGATGAGTTGTTGGCGTCCACATAAACAAAAGCACTCGAGCCCTCGGTGGTAAGATCCCATGGCGAGGAAGAGGGACTCTTGGTTTGGATCGAGCTGTCTGAGCCGAGTGTGAGACTATTTTTTGCAGCTAGAATAATGCCACTGCCTTCTAAAATAGCCCCTTCCAGCACAAGGGAATTAGCTTTGACATCCACTCTCGTTCCAGAGGCGGTTTTGACTCGTTGCCCCCCCAATAAGAGGCTTTCGGCTTTCCAAGAGTTGATGACCGAAGAATCAATAAAAACTCCATCTGATCCCTCTGCATTGTTGCCGATATTGATTCCCGCAAGGCTGCTCAAATCGATAGCGGCGCCGACCCCTCCCTTGGTTTCCGTCATCACACTTCCATAAATGGACAGAGCGTTCGCTCCATGGATTGAGAGCGATCCGGAATCCAGTGGCACAGGTTGCTTGGAAAGTGAGCGAGACGATATTGCGGCCTTCTGAATAAAGTCATTTGCCGAGTAGATGGCATATTCGGCGCGGTTATTTAAAACTCCCGAAGGTAAAACCTCATAGGTTTCACGCAAAAGAATGTTTCCCTCGGCTTTTGTAAAAGAGTTGGATCGGTATCCGGAGACAATCGCAGCGCCATCAGGAAGGAAAAATCCCCCCGATTTTTCATTGGCAGGAGTGACGAGTCGCGCACCGGGCAGCAACGCGTAGCGGCGCGGAAGCAACGTGTAAGTTCCTGAGTCAATTCCAAGGCCGCCATCGAAAGTGACTTGGTCGCCAACCTGCAAAGATGAGGTGAATCCGGTGTCTCCGCGAAAAATTCCACCCGACCCGCTTGTATTGAAGGGCGCGAAGGGTGCCAGCGGCGAGTTGAAACCTGGGACAATTGCGAAGGATTCAGGAACCTCAGTCCAATAGACGGAGCGACCCGGCGAAGGGACGCTTCCGTTGAAGTCTTTTGGATTGAGTGCGAATCTGGCCGAGAATTGCCTTCCGTTGAGGGAAACCAGATCGCCAGCCGAATAGTCTGATCCGGACCTCCACACCGAAGGGCTGCCGAGAATGTCAATACTGCCCCCGGTGCCGGAGATCCATCGGTAAGCCATCAAGTCTCCGCCGCCACGCAGATCTATTTTCGATGTTGGTTCTTGGACAACACTTGCCGCCGAGATAGCCACTTTCTTCTCGGGCATTCCTGCGAGGGATACATTGACACCGCGTGGATCAATCCAAGTATTTCCGTCGGGACTGATTCCAAACGGAACAATAATCTCTTTAAAAGTGGCGGGATCGATTGCAGAAACCGATGTTTCGCTATTAGCGAGCAGGTTGATTACCGACGCAACCGGAGCAGATTTTTCGAGGCCAACGACCAGATTGGTGGGGGCGTCAATTCCTTCAGTAGATTCGATCAAATCGGCCCCGTCCCAGCCCAGCGTGATCGAACCAAAGGGGGCGCGCAAAGTTCCGCCCTGCTGGATTTCGCTGCCGAAAACACGCAAAATTCCGCCACCACTCAGCGGCAAAATAGATTGTCCTGACTGGTTGATCGTAACGCGTCCCGTAGTTTCATCCGCGTCGTATGCGAAGATGTCGAATTTACCCAGAGTGGTTGGATAAATTTGGGCCGACTCGAGTATCACCTCTCCCGCCACACTCAGAGTCCCGCCACCGCGGATATCTCCACTTTCAGCGATTATTTGGAGCTGTTCGGTGTCCATAGTTACCAAGGTTCCGACATCCACATGTGAAGCGCGCAAATTGATGGTGCCAGGACCATTCGTTGGAATGACCGATATTCGTCCGTTTGCATCGGTGAAGGGTGCGAAGGTTTCAGAGGGATGTAGGGGGGCGCGGAATTCCTGCCCGATCGAAATATAGGGTGCGGAAATAGAAACAATGTCATCGGTTTGAACGACGCCTCCAGCTGCAAGACGGATCCGCCCCGCCGCTTCAAGGTCAATTTGCCCCTCAAATCTCACATTCCCACCATGTGGTATCGAGGCAGAAGAAAAATATTCGTAACCCAAATCCAAGTCAGAAAACCCTCCAGACAAAAAGGATTCTATGGCAAAAAAACATCCTCCATTTACTTCCGCTCCAACAGAATCCAACAGAACCGATCCAACAGATATGGTGCCTAGTTCAGAGCTTATAACCGGTCCGGATTGCCTAATTGAAAGGGTGATATCGGCTCCGCTTGCCAAGGAATAAGCGCTGGATGAGACGGTAAGGGATCCACCAACAGCTGATGTTCCACCCGCCCGTCCATCGAGGGTTGCATCCGTAAGAAGAAGTTGGGAACCGCGAAGACTAATGACCCCTCCGTTACTGTCCACGGTGAGGCGAATTGTATTCCGTCCTGCGGGTTCCAGAGGCATTCCGTTTGATTGAAAAGATTCGGCAGAACTTCCGACCGAAGTAGTTAGATAATCCAAGGTTCCAGAGGTCCCAGATACATCCACAACCGCCCCTGCCTCGGCGACAATATTTCCGGAGAGACGAACTTTTCCACCCGAAAGAACTGAGCCAATTTTCCTCCCAAATGGATCCGGCATCTGCAGTTTTGCGCCTCGGGCGATTAGCTGTGCTGTTGGTGCAAGATGAAGTGTAGGAAGTGCGGTGGTTGTGGATGCCTCCTGCTGTGCCGCCAAAGGAAACTTTCCCCCTCCTTCGATTGTGATACTACCGGCTGGGGCCTCGATGCTTCCGAAAACGGAAATGGTTTGACCCTTTAGCGAAACACTTCCACCGATGTCGGTTTTTATGGTGGCATCATTGCCAACCTCAATTGACCCGACAGCTTCGACCTCCTGATCTGTGAATGGATCATCAAATCCGAGGGCTACGAGCGAAATGTTTGCGACTGGGCGAACTCCCTCGGGGAGGATGCTTTTTACGAAGGCAGATTCCGCATTTTGGAACAGAGAGTTCACAAGAAGCGATTCGGTTATGGGTCTAATCTGTGTCCCAGGCAGGACTTGAACGGCCGGATCTGTCGAACCAGATGCGCCAGTTGCCCTGATCGAAAAATTGGAAAAGCCCCCTTTCACGAAGAAATCGGGGCTCAATTCCATGATGCCTCCCACCGGCTCCTCGACCTCGCCAATGATCGCTCGGACGGCTTGGAGAGTAAGCGAGCCTCCCAAAACTGATGAATAGGCCTCAAGATACGGAGGAAGCTCCAGCACTCCACCAACCGAGGTTCTTAACTCCGGATCCTTGCCAGCCAAAAGCGAGATAGAACCTCCTTTTCCCTTCAAGGATTTCTTGCCGCTAGCTCCCATGGAAATACCACCAGAGGCACGGATCGCGCTTGATTCATGGGAAAGAATCGAGAAGGCCTCCAAACTTACTTTACCGCCATCAATAGCCCACCGACCCGGCAGACCGGAGAAAAAACCCATAGAATCGCTGGTGACTGTGCCGGAGACATCCAATTGCACACCTTCGCCAATGGTGATGAGGCCCGCTCCTTCAATAACAGCCGGTGCAGGCTGCCCTATCAATTCCTCGGTGGCTCTTTGCTCGGCATATTGGAACGGGGAGTAATTGTATGCCGTTGCTGACATTGATCCGCCGGGGATGTGAACGGATGAGATAAACGAAATATTCGTGGCTTTCAGGGTGAGCGATCCTCCTGGAGCCAATTCGAGAGGCTCATCAGCAGTTTCGATGGTACCACCAAGATTTTCTAGGGTAACAAATCCGAACCCGCTCCCTTCCTCGTCAAAGATGGATGAAGGAATCTGCAACATTCCTTCCAATCCTGAATCGTTGGTTTCTGAAGATTTAACACCTCCCACAATCAAAGACGGCGCGCTTAAAATCTGATCCAAATAGACCGTTCCCGCGGGGGTTTCAACAGCCTTTTGGTTCTTAAATCGTAGAGCCAATTCCGAATGACCGGGCGGCGAGTTGAGTTGCCTCAGTCCAGTAATCGTGCCACCTAGCAGTTCTCCCGCCAACTGGGTAACCGGTGAGGCAACATCAATGGATCCACCAGACGCGCCATTGATATTCTCTGCTTCAAGCTGTCCGCCTGATGGTGCCAGTGCATGACGATAACTCTTTAGATTTCCCCACTTCGTAGAGAACGAGTGCGTGAATCCATCGTAGATTCCCTCATAAACCATGTCAGGCGTGGCCTTCGCGATATTCACCAAGCGGCCATCCCTTAGGAGATTGGTCGTTTGAATGAAGCCGCCTTCGTTCCGAGTGTAGCCCCCTGAAACATTCCACTCGGCGCCGGAAGCGAGTTCCACCGAACCGCCCGCCTCAATGGCGATTGTTCCTCCGCGTGTTGTAAGTTGAGCTGCCGTCCGCTCAATAAGATTTGCAACTCCATTTGCGTCGCCGAGAGGCGTTCCCATCCAGAATTTGCCTTCGTAAACGCCTGTTTGGCGAAGATCCAGCTGCAGATTTTTTCCTCTAAGGTCGCTTTCCCTCTGTAGAGGCGAGTCAGCGAGTTCGTTGCCGCGTAGTTGGACAGTCAGGAGATAGTGCGAAAGCGGCACAAAAACATCCGGAGTTCCGGACACATCAAGGATCGATCCAGGTGAAAAAACCACTGTTCCTTCCGTGAAAACGAAAGGGGTCCGAAGCGCCGACTGAAGTGTTTCCTCAATCTCGCCGGAGGAATTGAAAATCGTGCGATTTAGGCTTTCGTCATCTCGGTAAGTCCAGACGCCCGATTTGATCTTGACGTCTGCGGAAGGAGCCCAAACGGTGGAATCTTCGACAAAAGATATAGAATTTCCTTGGATGTTGATTTGGGAATTCTCAGACAACATGGTTCCTGGCACGGATGCCTTTGAATTGTAGTCCGGCAAGATGCGGGTGAGGCTTTCCTGTCCAAACAAAACTTCCCCCGTGAACTGGGGTAGAAAAATTGATTCGCCATTCCCGAGCGTGCCTGGATTGTCGAAATTCGGATTGGAAACCGCACCATAGCTTGCCGTGAGGTCGATGCGCCCATTGAGGCTGACCGATGTGAGGCTTTCCAAAATTCCGTTTTGTTCGATTCGTTTTCCAGCAATGACGATCGACCCGGCCTTAGACTCGACTAGCCCCGCATTTTGGACTGTTCCGGCATACGGATCGATGCCATCTAGATCAACTGCGCCAACACAGACATCCAATCCTCGGAGGCTTGGGTCGGAGCTGTCATGCTCTAGAACGCCCACTTGAAGACCTGCAGCAAGGATGGTTTGCCCAGCGGGTGTTGAGATTTCACCTTCGTTGCGAACGTTGGCGCCCACGAGCATGACGCGTCCGCCATTTCCGCCGGCAAGTTCGGGACTCATAATTTTGGCACCGCGCTCAACAATAATATCCCCGAGAGTTGCAGGAACATCCGTTGGCGTGAATGTCGGTGTGCCATCGGACCCCCCAGGGACATCGATCGCCGAAAAGAGGAATTGAGCATCCTTATTGTTGAGGAGTCCGTTTTTGACGAGATTGTCATTGATCGGTAACGACGAGGCAACAAGTGCTCGGGCGTTAACTTGGGAACCAGCGCCAAAGAGGATGCCGTTTTGGTTAATGATGTAGACTTGGCCTTGGGCGTTGATTTTGCCTTGGATTTCGGAGGGTTTTTGAGCGGGGTCGAAAACTTTATTGAACGCAATCCACTTGCTAGAGTCAGCTCCGCCAGCCGACTGGTCAAAGTTAACTGTCGTATCCCTTCCTACATTAAATGTCTCCCAATGGAGAAGGGCTTGTGAAGCTGTTTGGGTGATGTTGACTTTGTTTCCGGACTGCGTGGGTGTGTTTGCCCCTTGCCACTTGGCGTTGGGGCCAGTGAGAACTTTCAGACCGCCCTCAGCTAGCCCGTTGGGAATTGTGGAAGCGCCAGCGGCAGCCCGGGCAGCGGCTTGAAGCGCACGCATGTCATTTACGGTCTTAGTCGTGCGGGCTAGTCGGTCTTGGGCTCGAACTTTTGCAGCATCTGCAGTGACTGCACCAGCATTGGCCCTAGATTCTGAGGCCCTGCGAGCGTTTCCTGCACTAGCGCCTCCTCGCAAAATATCACCAGCATTCAATTGGGCAACCGGAGCCGTGATAATCCAAGCCATTAGAATGAAAAACGTTATGGCTTGTCGGGATTTTTTAAATCCTTCCAGAGCCTGAAAAACGCGAACACTTCGCAAATTGCTGGAACGCTTAAAAATCATGAGTATCTATGAGAAAAATCGGCGAATAATGAATGGGAGCGGATAGAAACTTTGTCACAATTCCGACAAGTTACAAAAAACGTCACTGCGCCTTCTCTGTATGCTCATTGGCTGGAATGCGGGCATCGTTGAGTTCCTCCGAAAAATCCTGAATGAGATTTTGAAACTTCACCCGTTGCACGGCTGTGAATGGTTCACGTGCCAGGATGGCATCACCCAAACCAAACTTTTCGTACCGATCCAGAATGCCCATTCCGATCTTATGCATTTGGATATTTCGGAACTTCTGGTCTTCGACTTGCCTCTCGAGCTTAATAGCATTGGCTTCGAAGATAGCCCTCTGATTCTCTCGTTGAGCTGCCAACTTAGTGACATCCTCGTAGGATTTCTTCCAGTTTGCGAGGGACGCCTGTAACTCCGAAATTGAGTCATCCCGAACACTGATTTTTTTATTGAGGTCGGAAATCTGAGTGGAAGCTGCATTGCGTTCGGAAACGAGGTCTTTGGTGAGAGTTTCGTTTTTGGAAGTCAAATCTTCGACCTTGCTTTCGGCGGCAATGGTGGCGGCTTGGGCATTGGCGAGTTGACCTTGCGCATCGCGAAGCTTCAGCATGGTATTTTTGAGCGCTTCGCGGAACTTGGCAGTCGGATCCTCCTCAGCAGAGTAAACCGATGGAACGGCGGTTGCGAGCAGACTCAGAATAGCGAGTCCAGAGATGAGATTTTTTTTCATGACGCTTCAGAATTTCGAGTTGATTTCAAAGTAGAGGATATTGGTGTGGTACTGCGGACCAGCTATGCTATCAGCTCCCATCCAGCGTGTTCCGAGGCTAACATTCTCTGATAAAGAAAGAATTCCACCAACGGTGAATCCTTTCATGTTAGTTCCACCTAGACCAAAATCAGAGTCATTGAATCCGTCAACGACGGCATCGGAACCGATCCAACGATAACCTAGATTGAGTTGCCAATCCCAGCGCTTCGAGAGGGCAGGCGTGCCAACTCGGAATTCGCCATACCAACCATATGGGCTCCCATCGAAGTCACCGATATCGTCCACGATGCTAGGATCCGCTTCCGCTCGATTATTGATTGCAATACTATTGATATCCGATTTTTTAAAAGCCAGATTCTGAACAAACTCCGATATAAGCGAGACGCGGACTGGCTCAAATCCATCGTAATCCAGGCGCCCCGCAAGGGACAGGACGTTGAATTTGGTGGCGAGTCCGTAATATTGCCACTGGTTGATGGCTCCAAAATCATTACTGGCATCGGGTAGAATATCACGGATGGCCATGTAGGTGTTACCCTTCTGAGCAAAAGAAGGGCGACTGCTGTCCGTGTTGCTGGCATCACTGCTAGTGAGCGGAGTGTAGGGGGTCGAGAGTTTGCCCTCGATATTATAAAAATTATAATAGGCTGCGGCGACTTTGGCCTTCCA
This sequence comes from Terrimicrobiaceae bacterium, assembly GCA_044377415.1. GTDB lineage: Bacteria > Verrucomicrobiota > Verrucomicrobiia > Chthoniobacterales > Terrimicrobiaceae > UBA967. Next base: position 12,178 of record JBILZC010000032.1, read on the forward strand.
ATCATCAGCCACCTTCCAGTCGATACCGGTTTGTACACCCAAAAGGTATTTGTCGTAGCTACTGAATTTTTCTGGTTGGTTTGAGGAGAAGTTGAAATCGGTATTATAAACAACAAATGCGCCACCGGTCGTGAAAACTTGTAATCCCTCAGTCACGTTACCCTTGACCGTAGCAGCGACACCATCGAAGCCGAGATCGTCATCCCAGATGAGCGGTGTGTAAAAGAAGGGATTATCAAAGCGACCGACCCAAGCACTAGCTGACAGTAAATCCTCGTATTTCGAGTCATATCGGAGAAAGGCTCTATCCAACCAGATGGCATACTTACTGAAGTTGCCACCCTGACCTTGCGTAGCCGAACTAGCAGTGCCCATTCCTTGGTTAGTGGATGTCGGGGAATTGTTCTGGCCCGTGGCAATTCGAAATCCACTCGAGAAATGATCCGCCATCGCAATATCGGCACCGAAACGGGCTCGAAGTTTAAACTGATTGCGATTCTGATCCACATTCAACTGAGGGGCAAATTGGGTTCCTGCCGAATCAAATGGGGCGCCAGTATTAATGGCGTTGAAGTTCGGAAATGCTCCTGTGTTGTCATTGCCTGTTGGAAAGAAATCCCCCTCATACCGAACGCGAATATCCAGGAAGGGCTTCACGTCCTGCACCCACTTGGGGAGCCGCACGGCGGAGGAAAGTTGGTTCGAAACTTTATCCGTGGCGAGCTCGAGCTTGATTTCTTCCTTCATCTGATCTTTCACAGGTTGAGGAATGTGGGTAACGCGAATGTCATCTGAAGAAGCGGCAGGGAGCCCACTTTCGACGGGAGCTGTCGCCGCCACCACTTGAACAGCGGCGGCTTGAGCGATGGCCACCATATCGGTTTGAGACTGGTAGCGAACGGCCTCCGCTTCAACCTCGGCTTGGCGGATCATTTCCTTCGCTTCATCTGCGTCAAGAATGCCCCGCTTAACGAGTTTGTTGATGAGATTGATGGTGACGTTGCCCGACGGGGTGGCTGCGCCTTCCGTAGGGAGTGGGGCCTCGACGCTGGCGAGTTTGGACGCTGGTGTTGGAGCAGCCTCTTCGGCTTGAGTTTTCTGTGAAGGCGTCGGCTCAGGCGTGGCTTGGGGTGCAGGTGTCGGTTCGGATGTCGAAACTGGTACAGGTTTTTCTGCAGGCTCGGGCGTCGGGGTGATTTGCGCGTAGTCGAAAACAATCGATTTTTCGGTCTGGGCAACAGCGTAGTCCAGCGCTTTGGCAGTCACTAAGGTGCCGAGCAAAGGCAAAAGGGCAAGGCGAAGGGTGAAGTTGGGAATACTCATGGATTTTTAATTAGGTCGGGTGGCTTGCAGTCGCATGACGATCGGCATGGGCATGCCTTCCGGTGGTGCGACCTGCATTTGCAGGCCGGTTAAGATTTCTTTTGTGATGGCGGCATCCGTGGCGGGGTCGCCCGCGCTGCCTTCGAGGGTGGAACGGGTGACTCGACCGGTGGAGTCCACCCATATGCGCACCTTGACATTGAGAGTCGCGGATTTTGTTTTTTTGTGATTGCGGAGCGACTGGACGACCTTCGATTGGACTTGCCCTGCAAAAGCTCCGTATTTCGATCCCTTGCCGCCTTTTCCGGCTCCAGTGCCCCCGATCATGCCATTTCCACCGCCTTTGGATAACCCGAAGGCATCGGGTCCATTCCCTTCAATATTGGTCCCCAGTGGAGCTGGTTCGGGAGCCGCTTGAGGCTCAGGTTCCGGCGGTTGTTCGGGTGTGAATTTTTCTTCTTTCACCATTTCAGGCTCAGGTGGCGGTTCCTTCGGTGGTGGTGGCGGGGGCGGCGGCGGAGGTGGGGGCGGAGGGAGCGATATACTCACCATGCTGACTGAAGATTTCTTCTTAGGGGCCTTCTTGGGAGAAATCGCAAAATAGGCGACGAGACACGCCAAAAGAACACCACCCACGATGACCTTGGTTTTGTGTTTCGCAAAGAAACTGATCTCTTCGTCGTCTTCGTCGCGCATGGAATTTTTTATTTGGGCCCTACGGTGGCGAGACCGATTTGTTTGACGTCCAGCCTGCCGAGCACGTCGAGAACATCCATCACGAGTTGATACTGCGTGGCGCGGTCACCCCTCACCACAACCGGAAATTCGGGGACTTTGGATTTATGCTCGCTGAGCTTGGATTCGAGTTCGGGAAGGGTCACTGGGACCGTATCTAAAAATATTTTCCCCTCGTTATTCACCGTGATGGATTTTCCTTTGGGCCCACCAACCGCTGGCGCCTTGCTGCCTTTCGGTAGGTCTACCTTCACGCCCTGAACTCCCGCCGTGGTCATGATGATGAAAATCAGGAGCAAAACGAGGTAGAGGTCCACCATAGGAGTGACGTTGATATCGTCGTAGGAATTGTTGTCGCCAGCGTCCATGATTAGGTGGTTTTTGAAGCGATGGCGGACATGATGGCAGCCGACTCACTTCCCTTGGATTCTTCATTGCGGGCAGCCTCTTCAGGTGTGCGGACTTGTCGAATTGGAACGGTCCTTTGGCTTTCTCCGGGTGGCGGATAAAACTCAGCTACTTTGGCCACAAACTCATCAATAAAGACCTGCATCGACGCGCTAACCCCTTTGATGCTCGTATTCAGAAAGCTATACATGAATAGAGCGGGAATAGCGACGAGCAGACCGACCGTCGTGGCGAGAAGCGCGCTCGCGATACCTGGCGCAATCGAGTTCACATCGACCTCGCCGGATTTAGCGATGATGGCAAACGTGATCATAACGCCTACGACGGTTCCAAGAAGGCCCACATAGGGACCACCAGCGATGCTGACAGTGAGGTAGACGAGCCCTTTGCTGAGGCGGTGTTGCTCGTGGACGTAAGCCGCATCCAAGGAGGCGCGGATAGCTTGAATCGAACGAGCGGAGAGGCCTTGGCCTTTGTTTTTGCCAAATCCCAGACGGTGGCGAATTTCCTCCGAACCGACGTGATAGATGTGATACAGCGGTGAGTCAGCAAGTAGGGCGAGGCCTTTTTTTCCAATCTTCCCACCAAACGTTTTAGCCGACTTGGGATTATCAAGATCCATTTCGGTAAGGTCCGCAGCCACATCTTTCCAGAGCCGCTTAAACTCGGCGTTGCCTAATTTGATTTTACCAAGGCTACTGAACTTGAGGACCGCCACGGTCCACCCTGCCGCCATCATGATGACGCAAACGACAATGGCAATCCAACCATCGAACATCATGTTGTTAGCGATATCGCCAAAGAGGGAGAGATGCTGCATGACGCCGCTATGCTCCCCACCCTCTCCGCCCTCGCTCTCACCATGAACGATGAGCTTGGTGCTGGAGTCATTACCGGTTTGGCTGACGTAGGAAAACTGCACCCACCCAATCGTGCGAGCGGCTTTTGAAATTTCGAATTCGTCGAGTTCACCCACAGCGCCATTTTTGCCATCTTTATCGGCGCCGAGAACCGCTTCGGAAGTGAGCGAGGGAAGGCCTTGGCTGATTTTTGAATACTCCTTCCCATCGATAAATAGGGTTGTCGCCGAACCATTGCAAACGACGGCCAGATGCTTCCAGACATTAACCACAAGGGGGTCGCTTGCCGGAGACTGGGTTTTATCTCCTGCGTTGCGGATCAGCAAATAGGGGACGCCGTTTTCGAAACCCACTTGTAACTGGCTGTCACCAGCATTCCAATCAAACAGAACGCCCCTCTCCGTCAGCGTGGTGAGCTTAACCCACGTGGAAAGACTGAATGGCTGACCAGGTGCAGCGCTAAATGTTGTGGAGCTAGGAATCTTGATCGCCGTATTGCCAAGGAGTCGCATTCCAGAACCAATGAGCGCGCCCTCGGAGAGCGTCCCACCGGAAGACGCGTTGTTCGCATTCTTCGTGGCATCGGTGGGCGTAGGAGTATTGAGATTGTAAACGAGAATGGTCTCCTCGTCGTAGGCGGCTTTGGGATCAACGGCGTCCTCCGCCTTCATTTCTGCATTTCCGCTGTAGAGCCAGATTTTACTTTGCGCACCGGGTTTGATGTCGGGGACTTTCACCCACACGAAAGCTTCATTCATGAGGGCATCCCATTTTTCCACGCGGTGATCGAGGGGAGTCTTATCATCCTCGGCAACGAAGCGCAGGTCGCTCCCATCTTCCTTAGCAGATTCGAAGTTGAAATTCCCTTGGTGCAATCGGAGGAGCACAGTTGCGGTGCCGACTGGTCCAGCAATCTCGAAGCCGGTTTTTGTCGTATCGATCGTGATGGGTTTACGGTCTGTCCAATCAGTATTCCACCATGCTTGGGAATCAGCTTGTGAGGCGAGTAACGCGGCAAGGGCGATGAGTGAGGTTCGGGCGAATGAGTTTATTTTCATGGCATGCGTTTAGAGTTCCAGGGAGACTCGGAAGGTGAACAAGGGTTGACCGGCTTCTGACGGAGATTGTGTGACCTGAGGGATGCCGACAAGGAACTCGCCATTCACATGCTCGATCAGGCGAATCGATGTACCCAATCCCACGCTCCATAGTGAAAACTGATCCTCTTGCTCGGGAAGAGGGTCGTTGAGCTTCGCGTAGCCGGCATCAATGAATGCAAAAAATCGCCACTCGTTTCCTTCAGGCAGCCACCCAACCAATGAAGGGGACCTTAACTCCAGTGTGCCGCAAACGGCATTATCACCAACAACGCTGGACTCCAAATAACCGCGCACCGTGCTGTAACCCCCAAGGCTAAACTGCTCGGTATCGACGAGGGGATTCGCTGTCGCTTGACCCTGCAAACCTCCAACGAGCTGGAAATCCCAAGCTAACTTTTGCGTGTGCTCGATTCCACCCCGCAAATGAAAGAAATTTGCACTCGCATTGTAGCGTCGATTATCAAAGGCCACGGCCTCTTCTGTCCCAGTGCCTCTAAACGAAAAACTGGCTCCAACATTGAAGTCCGTCTGGTATTGCTTGCCAATCAAATTGGCATTGTAGTTCAGACTGACTGGCCAATAGGTGAGAGGACTCGAAATAGTCTGATTACCAATAATCAAATCTTGCGTAAAATTCTTGTAGTCAACACCAAGGCTTGCCGAGTGATAAAAGCCTGTTTTTGACGGCAGGGTAAATAAAAACTTCCCGCCATAGATTTCTCCATTTCCAAGCGAACTTGCTCCCCCCAGAGTAGAGACCTCACTGTTTTGGCGAGTCGCCGAAAACATAAGTGACAACCAGTCTATGGAAGGGGCGGGAAGGATGTAGTAGCCAGAGTAGATGAGAGCATCGCTGATACGTTGTGGGGCGATCTGAAAGGCGCCACCAACCGTGTGCCCGCGTTGCCAGAGATTACCATAGCTTACGGCCGCATCCAAGCGGAGCGGAGTAGTGTTTGCGCTGTAGCGGTTATTGAGCTCCACACTCCCATGCAGCGGAAATTTATCCTTCACCGTCAACTCGACATCCACCGTGCCAGGGACCTTACCAGCCGTGAGCGAGGGCGTGATCTGGCAGTCCGCCTGCTGATTCAGTCCCATGATATCCTTTTGAATATCATTGAAGTTCGGAACACTTCCTTCAGCCAAGGAAGGCGCCATTTTTTTTATTTTATCTATATCGAAATACCGCGATCCCTTGACGGCAAGGCGCCCGACCGTGACCTCGGAAACCTGCATGACGATCACGCCGCTACTTACGCTTTGAGGTGGCACAGCGACTGAGACGGTCTGAAATCCCTTATCATGGTAGGCCTTTTCGAGCGCCACCCGTGCACTCTCGACGTCTTCTGGGGTGCGCCCTTTGCCAAGGCGGCTATAAACCGCCGCATCTACATCATCCTGAGGTAGTTTTTTTGATCCAACGATCCGAAATTCCTTTATGTAAAATGTCTCGGGCCTACCCGCATCGATGGCTTTTACGACTTCCTCCAAAGGTGGGGGGGCGTCCATCTGACTAAGCGCATTCAAAAGAAACGCCCCATTCACAGCAAAAATCACCACGGCAAAACGCGCAATCATGCCTGCCAGGGCTAATTTTAATAATGGGTCGTTGACCTTAGGTTTCATGAGAAGCAGGAATCTCAGCAGTGACATGAGGAGGTAACAATTTTACGAATGTTACGATTTCGTCACATTGGCGAAAACCGACCCAGATGCAGTGAATGCCCCCCTCACCCTGATCAAAAAAACGAGCCCGACTGGGGATTGAGATTTGCCAAGGATGAGCGGGAGCGGTAGACTGAGAGCCATGTTCAAAAAAGCGCTCGTAATTGCGATCCTCGCGACATCTGCTCTCTCAACACAAAACACCATGGCACAATCCGCACTCGAAAAAGGCAAGGCCTTCCTGGCCGAAAACGCAAAACAACCCGGCGTTCAACAAACACCCACCGGGCTCCAATACCTCATCCTCACTCCCGGCGAAGGCCGCTCACCGAAGGCCTCGGACACCGTCAAGGTCAACTACCGTGGCACTCTCCTCGACGGCACGGAGTTTGACAGTTCCTACAAACGGAATGAGCCCATCGAATTCCCACTCAGCGGCGTGATCCGCGGCTGGACCGAAGGCCTCCAACTCTGCAAAGAAGGCGGCAAAATCAAACTCTTCATCCCATCGAATCTCGCCTATGGTCCCCGCGGAGCGGGTGGCGCCATCGGGCCGGACGAGACCCTCATTTTTGAAGTCGAATTGCTGAAGATCCGCTAATCCCCGTTTCCAAAAAACTCACCGATTCTACCCGTCGCCATCACCAACGTGAGGCGACGGGTTTTTTGTATTCCACCAGTTCGCCCTCAATGTCCATGGCCATGCGCAACCCGATGACCCCGCTGAACGAGTCCGGCGGAACGCTGGCGCGATACCCGAAACTCAAAACCTCACACTCGTGCCTCCAGTTGCCTCCACGAGTTCGACGGAATGGTCCCGAGTCGTCCAAATCCCAGCACCAATCAAACACATCTCCGCTCATATCGCATAGACCGATCTTGTTGACATTAGATTCATCCTCAATCTGAGCAGTGTGGTCGACCTCATAATGCAGGAGACCTCCTCTTGCCGCCCACTCCCACTCGCACTCCAACGGCAGCCTATATCCACGCAAAGTCCTCTCCCACGTGATCGCCTCAGATCCGTCCCTCCCAAACTCCCCCTTGCGATAAATCCCCCCAAGCACTCGGTAAACAGGTAAAAGCCCCTCCTTTTCGCTTCGGGCATTGCACCATTTTAAAGTATTATACCAACTGACGTGAGTGACAGGCCCTTCCACAGCCTCCGACCTTCCTCCGACAATGTCATACCCGTGTACCACCCCCCACATTTTTATCAACTCCCACTCATGGACACTCACGCGTTGCTTAGAGATCATGAACGCCTCGACCCTCTGCGCGGCTAAATCTGAGTCCAGCGGTAATATTCCTCCATCCACCCAAGCCAAAACCGACGAGGCCTCCTTTTTCAAGTTGAATACCCGAAGCAACCGGCGTCGCTCGCCGAGTGATCGAACACCGATCTTCTCGAGATCCTGATCCGTGAGTGTGACCAAAATTTCCTCAGTGATGCCATGCTCGACAAATCTCGGGATCAGCTCCGGAAGCCCCTCCGATTCCAATATTGTTTGCAGTTCCATTCCCATGAGGCACTCCTACTCCACAACGGGTGCGCTCGGAAGGGAGGCGAATGCCTTATCTGAATCCTTAACAAAAACCCCAAAGGCCAAGCTTGGCGTTCGCCACGTCCTTCACTCTCGATAGGATACAAAAAACTCCAACCTGCATCGCTTCGATCTCAGGAGCAATCCCAGGACTTAGAACAATGACCCTTTATTGAGGTGGCGCGCCCGGATGGGATCGAACCATCGACAGCCGGTTTAGAAGACCGGTGCTCTATCCACTGAGCTACGGGCGCGTAAGAAAATCAAGGAACGCCACCTTGACGTTAATTCAGGAGGCTTAGTTTGGCAGTGAACCGGGAGCTATCTTTCAGAAGAATATTCGTCTTGTCAAAAATACCTTCAGATAAACCTGCCTGTTGTTGTCTATTTGTCAAACAACCCTCTTCTCAAATTCGTCAGGGAACTTCGCGAGGAAGCTCTGGGTCGGCCAGGAACAAGCTTCGCCAAAGGCACAAATCGTGCGACCGGCGATGTTATCTGCGATGTTTTTGAGGTTTTTGGCGTCATCAGGATTGGCGCCTTCGTCCATGATACGCGTGGTGACTTTGGACATCCAGAGACTTCCTTCGCGGCAAGGTGTGCACTGACCGCAACTCTCGTGGGCGTAAAATTGATTGAGGTTGTTAAGGGCCCAAACCATGTCGCGCGTGTCGTCCATCACCATCACCCCACCACTACCCACCATGGTGCCTGCGGCTTGGAGTGAGGAGGCGTCCATCACGAGATCAAGAAGGGGGGTCTCCTTGTCGATCATCTGACCGTCCTCGCCTTTGACCTTCATTTTAAAGACCTCACCAGCGCGAAGAACTTTGGCGGAACTTCCACCGGGGATGACCGCTTTAAGTGTGCGACCAGGCTTGAGACCACCACAGACGTCAAAAATCAATTCTCCAAGTGTCACCCCGCCACAAGGGATCTCGTAAAATCCGGGGCGAACGACGTCGCCGCTCACGCACATGGTGCGAGTGCCGCCATCACCGGGAGTTCCCATGCGAGAGTATACTTCAGCCCCCATCGAGATGATGTGTTTCACGTGGCAGATCGTCTCCACGTTATTGACGATCGTGGGCTTCATGTAGAGGCCTAGAACGGCAGGAAAGTAGGGAGGTTTGATGCGGGGATAGGGCCGTTTGCCCTCGAGGGATTCCAGAAGACTCGTCTCTTCACCGCAAATATAGGCACCGGCACCTTGGTGGACGTAAATGTCTAAGTCGAATCCTGAGCCGAGAATATTTTTACCGAGAAAACCTTTAGCGCGGGCTTCCTTGATGGCGTTCCAGACGATCTTGGCCGCTTTAGGAAATTCGCAACGGATGTAGATGTAGGAAAGATGGACGTTCGTGGCGAAGGCCGCGATGACGAGACCTTCAATGAGTTGGTGGGGATCTTGGTGCAGGATGTAGCGATCCTTGAACGTGCCGGGTTCAGACTCATCGGCATTAACGACGATGTAGTGAGGCTTGCCGTCATCGTATTTGATAAAGCTCCATTTCGCCCCAGCAGGAAAACCCGCACCACCACGACCACGAAGGTTGGCGGCTTTGACGAGATCAATGATCTCAGCCGGTTTCATGGTGAAAGCTTTTTTCAGAGATTCATAGCCACCATGGGCGAGGTAGGTCTCGATGTCGGGAGCGTAGCCCGGCTTGCTGATATTTCCAAAAATGATCCGACGTTCTTTCGGATGCGGAGTAGGTAGGAGTGAGACCATTGTTATTTGTATTGATCTACGATTGAAGGGACATCCGAGAGGGAGATATTTTCGACGAGTTCGTCATTGATGAGCGCGACTGGGGCGCTGCCGCAACTGGCGAGGCACTCGACAAATTCGACGCTGAAATTTCCGTCGGAAGATGTCGGCGGAGCCTCACCAAATCCATGACTATGACAATGCGGATCAATACCCACGGATTGGCAGAACTTTTCTCGAACTTCGTAACTGCCCGCCATAGCGCAAGCCAGCGTGCGACAGACTCGAATGATGTTTTTTCCGGCGCGCTCGCGGCGGAACCACGGGTAGAATGTCACAACCTCGAGGATATTCACGGGCGTGAGCTCGAGCTTGGCGGCGATCCATTCCACCCCGCTATCGTCGATAAAACCAAAGTGGTTTTGCCAAAGGTGAAGAAGAGGCAGGGAAGCGCTCCGCTTCGAAACAGGGTAATGGGAAACCAACTCGTCGGCTTCGGCCAAAAGTTCGGGAGTGATCGCATCTGCTTGGCAGGTCATCGTCTCAGTCATCGACGGCATTTATCGGTGGTTCCCCGCCGCTCATCAAGCAAAACGATTCTGAGCGACGAAGAAAAAGCGCCTGGGGAGTGAAACGCCTTTAGAGAAGCTCCAAGCGAAGCATGTCGAGGGCGGCTTGGGTGGCGAGTTGCTTGAATGTGAGGCGGTCTGTCGGGAATCGGGCCTCGCGGCAAAGTGTCTCTTTTCCGTCACGAGCTAAAGCCATAAAAACTAGGCCAACTGGCTTTCCAGGGGATCCCCCGTCTGGGCCAGCTATGCCGGTGAGCGAGAGAGCGAAGGTGGATGCAGCTTTATCGCGAGCCCCTTCAGCCATCGCGCGAGCGACTGGTTCGCTCACTGCACCGAATTCCTTAACCAAAGCCGGATCGACTCCGAGAAGGTCGATTTTGGCGTTGTTAGAGTAAGTGACAAATCCCTGATGGAAAACCCGCGAAGCGCCTGGCGTATCAGTGATGCGACTTGCAAGGAGCCCGCCCGTGCACGATTCCGCCGTGGTGAGGGAAAGATGGCGGGCAGTGAGCGTGGCCACAATACTGGCCTCGATCCCCTCCCCGTTTGAGGAAACAAGATGCTTGCCGAGCGCGGTGATCACCAAAGGTTCCACGGCAACGAGAATTTCACTTCGAGCAATCAGGCGGAAATCAACTTCGTTAGGTCGCGCGCAGTAGCCAACCTCAATTTCGGGGTTGGTGCTGAGTTGCAGGCCCACCATTTGCTCGACGGCGCTTTCGCCAAGGCCAACAACGCGGTAGGTTCGGCACTCACGTGAATCTAAGTTCTGAGCGATTTCCTGAAGAATGGGCAAGACGGAGTCACGGAACATGGGTTGCAACTCACGCGGTGGACCTGGAAGAAGAAAGATGTGGGGGGAGGCTGTTGAGGGATGGCTCACCGAGGGAAAGTAAAGACCTGGAGCCGTGCCATGGTTGTTTCTAAGGACAGTGGCCCCTTGCGGAACCATCGTTTGGCGGAGCATGCGGTCGAGAAAAGCATAGCCACGAGCGGAAAGACGGGCTTCGATAGCGGCGCGAATTTCCTGACTGGGTTCCAACTTCATACCCATCAACTCAGCGACGACTTCACGAGTGATATCATCGGTAGTGGGACCGAGTCCGCCGGTCACAATGAGAATATCCGCGCGGTCAAATGCCTCCAGAACCCCATCCCTAATGGCGGGACCGTCGGGTACCGTCGTCTGTCGAGAGAGGCGAAGACCGAGTGGAAAAATCTGTTTTGCCAACCAACCGGCGTGAGTATTTACCACCTCGCCGAGCAAGAGCTCAGTCCCGACATTGAGAACTTCAACAATCATGGATTGATACTGGCACCCGTGAGCACCTGCATCCAAGACTTGATTCTAGC
>JBILZC010000049.1:0-16849 GCA_044377415.1 Terrimicrobiaceae bacterium
TATTCGGGTATGGACTAACACTCCCTCTGTATCACTTGGCAGGTCTTCCCGGATTCATTATCGGTATTTCAAGCGGGCTCATTTTAGCTCACGTGGTCCTTCTGGCTTGGATTCCCATTCGCCGGAAAGATGTCTTCATGCAATCCTTGCGATTCACTCTGCTGTACGGCTTCTACGCAGGAGTTTGTATTTACATACTGCGTGAGCAGAGTCCCCATTTCTCTTCATTTGAGAAGATATTTTACCCTCTTGCTTGCTCCACGATTCCTTGTGCCATCGCGGCGCGCCTTGCCCTTCGGCGTCTCAAGGCGAAACGCTGAATATTGAATCAAGTTAGGGCAGCCCAAATCAGACGCTATGTTTTGCGTGCCAATCCTTATAAACGAAGGGCGAGATTTCGGAGGGTTTGATTTCACTGCGTCCACCCCAGAAGACATTCGTGTAGCTAACGGGGAAGCCGGCTTCTTCAAGGTGGCGGTCGATCGCGGCTTTGAACGTGAGGACGCGGTCGCGATCCGTGCCATGGGCCACAGCCATGATGTTCACATTATTAAAGTCAGGCCCCCCTTCGCGCCAGTAGCAATGGGTGAGGCATTCGTGTCTGCCGATTTGTGATCCGGCCTCTTCTTCGCGTCCGACTGGCACAGCCCAGTGGAAAAGGGCATTGAATCGGGTTACACGTACTCCCGTTTGGGATGGCTTGACGTGCTCGAGGAATGTGGAAAACCGGCCGAGAAGTTTGCGTTCCTGGAGTGATTCTGCGACGGCATAGAAATCCTCCAAAGAGACGCCTGCTTCAGCCGCACGGCGTGCCCAAACGGGTTCGGCGATCTCGTCCAAGGCGAACTCGCGTTTAAGAGTCATCAGCACACGCCACTCGTGGTCGGTGAGTTGAACGACGCCAGTTCGAAGCATGCGGGCTGGCATTTCAGAGCGATCTCCAGGCTCAATGAGCTTTCGGCGAACGTGACCCACGCCTAGAGCGAAGATCCCTTTGGCTGGCATCAGGCGGTAGCTTTCTGCTCCCGTGATTTTAACAAGGAGGCTGCAGTGTTCGTCGAGCGATTGACCCGCTGGGACCTTAACGGTGGTCCAAAGCTTGTAGGCTTCGCCCGGGATCTTGGCGTCGGTGGAGCGAACGACGACGTGTCCGGAGAAGGGATCCTCGCGGAACATAAATTCAAATGCGGAGTCGAGTTTTTCCGGTGCCACCTTCCAAGCGACGAGAGCCCCTTCCGCAAGATTGGTCGCAAGCAGTGTCTGGCGCACCCTGCGAATCGTCCCAGCTTCGAGCATCGCCCGAATCCGCTCAAGGACGACTGGAAGTTCAACGCCGCTCAGACGCGAGATTTCTTGGAATGGCTCGCGGGAGAACCCTGAGATCTTATCCTCAGAAATGGACAGAATGCGGGAGTTGATGGGATCGTTATGCTCGGTCGGAATCATGAGACAGAGAAATTTGCCCGATCCCTTTGTTTTCTGCAATTCAATCTAGCGCCAAGAAACAGTGGCTTTCGAATCGGAAAGCTTGTGATTAGGGGACTGTGTCTGGATGATAGCGACTAAGTGCCATGATTCTTGTCCTAGTGAAACGCCTGCTCTCTCTCCTTGCGGTCTTGTTCTGCGTTGTCACGATCACGTTTTTGCTAATACGGATTTCTCCGGGCGGGCCGTTTGACGGAGAAAGAAAAATCCCCCCAGCGATCGAGAAGCAACTTCTGCAGAAATACAAACTCGATGGACCGCTTTGGCAACAATATGGCGGGTATATAGCCGATCTGCTACGTGGCGACTTGCGCCTCTCGACAAAATATCGCAACCGTTCGGTCAACGAAATCTTGGCGCAGACTTTACCTGTAACCCTGTGTCTGGGCGGAGCGGCATTTGTTCTGGCATCCATCGGAGGGATTTGGCTTGGCGCCTTGGCGGCGATGCACAAGCAGACATGGCGTGACTATTTCTCGATGTTCATCGCCTTGGCTGCCATTTCTCTTCCAGCCTATATTGTCGGCCCGTTGCTGATACTGGTTTTTGCGCTCACGCTGGGGTGGTTTCCAGCAGGAGGGTGGGGGGGAGCCTCGCATTTGATTCTGCCGACCATCACACTGGCTGCTCCGGCGATGGCTGTGGTGGCCCGTCTCATGCGTGGCAGCATGGTGGAGACACTGGGGCAGGATTTCATTCGGACTGCCAGAGCCAAGGGGTTGAAGGATTCGTCCATTGTGTTCCGTCATGCATTGCGCATTGCGATGTTGCCTGTTGTTTCCTATTTGGGACCGCTGGCTGCGCACCTCCTTACGGGGTCGATTGTGGTGGAGACGGTTTTCAATATTCCCGGCGCTGGCGGCTTTTTTGTGCATTCGATCCTCAATCGTGACGGCTTCCTCCTTGGTGGAATGGTGATCGTCTATTGTGTCATGCTGGTGGTCTTTAACCTCTTTGTCGATCTAGTCTACGGCTACCTCGACCCGCGAATCCAAGCTGATGTCTGATCCGCGCATCCTGAAAAGATTGAAAAAAAATCCAGCGGCTTGCCTGTCGGCGGCCTTCCTAGGATTTGTGATTCTGGCATGCCTCTGCGGTCCATTTTTGATGCCATCAACATTGGGCGAACCGGGGCCAAATCAATATGCGCCGCCTTCCTTGGAGCATCCCTTCGGTACCGATCTTAATGGTCGTGATGTCCTGTATCGTCTCCTCACGGGGGGGCGCGTCTCTCTGGTAGTGGGTTTTTGCGGTGCGATGGTAAGTCTTTTCATTGGCACAGCTTGGGGGCTTGTATCGGGATATGCGGGTGGGCGGGTCGATGCTCTGATGATGAGGTTTGTGGATATTCTCTATTCCGTACCACGGCTGATTTTTATTCTCATTGCGATCAATGCTTTTAATTCGAGCCTTCAGAGTTGGGCCGCATCGGTGGGGATGGAGTTCCTTGTTCAGTCCTCACGGATTGCCATTCTTATCGTCACTCTTGGCGTGATCGAGTGGCTGACGATGGCACGCATCGTTCGGGGGCAGGTTCTGTCTCTGAAATCGCGTCAGTTTGTTACGGCGGCGCGCGCGCTTGGTCAATCGCATAGCCGCATCCTGATTCGCCACCTTCTGCCGAACCTCGGTGGAATTATCCTGATTTATCTGACGCTGACGATTCCCGCGGTGATCATTGATGAATCCTTCCTGAGTTTTCTGGGGCTTGGTGTTCAGGCGCCGCAGGCGAGTTGGGGGTCCCTCCTCGCGGATGGGGCCGGCGCGATCAACCCTGTTCGCAGTTTTTGGTGGCTCCTCGTTTTTCCCGCCTCGGCGATGGCGACCACATTGTTGGCGCTGAATTTCCTCGGCGATGCGCTTCGCGATGCGATGGACTCACGCTCGCGTTCCTAGACTCATTTCCCCCAAATTCCCTCGACATCACTCCCCTGGCTCAATACATCTCTACGCCATGCACACCCAAGGCGATATTTTGCTGACCCGCGAATGCGATGCCGTTCAGATTCCGAGTGGACACCCGATTGTTCTTCCCTCCGGGATGTCGGTCGTCATCACCCAGTCTCTCGGCGGCACTTTCACCGTGGCCACGCCGGGCGGCCTAGCTCGCATCGATCTCAAGGATGCTGACGCGCTCGGTCTCGATCCAGAAAAGGGTATCGAAAAAATCAAAGTCGAAGGCAGCCAACAGGAGGCCGTTTGGAACCAGTTAAAAATGGTTTTTGATCCTGAAATTCCCGTCAACGTTGTTGATCTCGGGCTCATCTACGATTGCCAACTGACAACCTTGGAAGAGGGCAAAACAACGGTGCTGGTGAAAATGACTCTTACAGCTCCCGGTTGCGGCATGGGCCCAACGATTGCAGCCGATGCCCGCAGCAAGATACTTGCGCTCGAGGGCATCGAGGATGCCGAGGTCGAGTTAGTGTGGGATCCACCGTGGAATCAAGCGATGATCAGTGAAGCAGGCAAGATGAAGCTTGGGATCATTTGATACCGGTTTTCCGTTTTTTTATGAATCCTTGAGTGTGAGGCGCGACCGCTTCATAAAGTGTGATTCTGTCGCGTTCCTATCGTTTTAGGCTGGCGGTTGATTGTACCGTTGAGCCTGACTGAGCCATTGCGGACTCACCATTTCCGGACTTTTGAAATCCAGAACACGCCGACCGCAGATCCCACAGCGAGGATGTTAATCAGAAAGAACGGCCAAAACTGATTTTCCATAGGAACGGGTAACCGTACGTTCATGGAAAAAATACCGACTACCAAATTGGCAAGCATGATAGCGATCGTCCAAATCGTAAACTGCTTGATGAGAACGTTCAGGTTGTGGCTCACGATGGAGGCCCTTGCATCCATCAGGCCGGCGATAACTTGCGAGTAGATCTCGGAGCGACGAAGGCACTGTTGGTTCTCAATCACGATGTCCTCGAGCGTTCGGGTTTGATCATGATCGAGGCCGAGTTTTTCCGCACAGGACTTCATTTTGTCGAACAATGCGCCGTTCGAGTTAATTGCGTTCAGGATGTAAACCAAACTTTTCTCCAGAGCGAACATGTTAAGCAGATAGCGGGTTTCCATCGAAGTGATGATTCTCCGTTCGAGGGAATCGGAAAGCATATTGATGGCTTTCAGGTGGCCTTCAAAGTGGTTGATGCTTTGATAGAGCAACCGAAGGATCACGTCTTGGATGCCAAAGACTCGCAGGGAGACCCGGCCTTCGAAGAGCGGGGCATCGTCAGGCATGACCACGACAAGGCGATCCTCATACAGAAATATGCCGGTCGAAGTCATCTTGAGTAGAAAGTTGTCATCTGCGGAAAAGCTCTTGGGACGCTTGAAAATGATGGCGGCATGGTCAGCTTCAAACTCCAGACGGGACAACTCATCCGGGTCCAGTGAGGACTGCAAGGTGTGGTAATCGATGTTGTAGTATTCCATCAAGTCCGCCTCATCCTCGATCGTTGGACTATTGAAAACGATTATCTGAGCTTCATCGGGGTCGCAGCGCACCACGGTGCCGGCTTCTTCTGCCACACGGAAATAGGTGCGCAGACCTCCACGCTGCTTGCCATTGTCGACATCCGGTGACGACTCGATTTCCGCAGGTATGGTCATTCTCCAACAATCTGACGATTTTCCAAAGCTCGTCGATCTGAATTTTGGCAAAGATTGCGCGCTTTTCGTCCTCCGCGGCATTGCCACCCTGATTCTCTCGGTTTAGAGTTGCCTGCATGAGCCAGATTCGATTTCAAATCGTCCCCCCGATCGATCGCCCAGAATCCCCGGTCTTCATTACTGGAAGTCACCCCGGACTTGGAGAGTGGAAGCCAGATTGCGCTCTCCAGCTTGATTGGAAACCTCCCTTTCATGTCGGCGAGATCGAGTCCGATACTGGACATCATTTTAATTACAAAATCACGCGAGGAAGTTGGGAGACGGAAGCGGTAGATGCCTACGGGCATGTTCCAAGCAATTTTTGTCACGATGTCTGGCTCGATGCCACTCGTCACCACACGATAGCGGATTGGAAGGACCGGTATAGTGGTCGCCTTACGCATGAGCGAATCCACTCAGGGATTCTTGCGGGTTCGCGTGACCTGCTCATTTGGCTTCCACCCAGCTATGCCAGCGACTCGCACCATCGCTTTCCGATTCTCATTCTTCATGATGGGGACAATGTCTTTGATCCTGCCACGAGTGCCATTTCTGGGGTTGACTGGGCTGCAGACGAATGGATCAAGGTTCTATCCCGGCGTGGCGCCCTTGCGGAAATAATCGTTGTAGGCGTTTGCCATCCCGAAGGCTTTTCCGACGACAATGTCTCGCTTAGGGACTTTGATCTTTCACCTGAGTTGAGCGGTGCCGCTTACGCCCAGTTTATTGTTGATGAACTCGTGCCTCACATGGATGCCCATTATCGCACGATTCCCAAGCCGATGTCTCGCGTGCTCGGTGGGGCCTCGCTCGGCGCCTTGAATGTCTTCCATGTCGCCCTCAATCACCCTGGGGTTTTTGGTGGGTTTGTTTGCCTCTCGACGTCTTTTGAGGATGTCTCCCATTCTGTGCCCGCCCGTTCCGCTCTCTTGCTTGCGCTCGCTGAAAAGCCAAGTTTGGATCCGATCACGCGCATGTATTTTGACTATGGCGACCAAGGACTCGATGAATGCTATGAGGGGTATCATAAAATCCTCGGCAGTCTTTTTCGCGAGAAGGGGTGGAAGGACGGGGAGCAATTCCTTATTCAGAGGATTGCCGGTGGTTCCCATAGCGAGATCTCTTGGCGTGATCGTCTCGGGGATGCGCTCGTTTTTCTTTCGAGGTAGACCGGCTTTTACATTTGTTTGTAATGAAGGCTCATCCGTTGCAATAACTCGGCGTCCTTTTCTGCCGTATACAAAAATAAACGCAGAGACATGTATGCCTGTGCCCATTGGTATCCGGTCAGGGATTGCAAGATATCGTCTTCGCGAGTCTTCTCGCGGATTACAAGGCGACCGATTCCGTATTTGCTATCGATATTGTTTTTGACACCATCCCAAAACGGATTGCTCCTCGCCGAATCCCACTCCGCGCACCCGTATTGAAGCTCGATTTCCGAGAGAGCGTCGCTGTCAAAATAAAACAAGGCTTTCAAGAGGTGCTGTTGGGGGATCCCCTCAACTTCAACCGCGGTTCGATCTTGGAGGGTTTTGCGTCCCACGATTTTGACTTTGGTACTTAAGAGGATCTTCTCGACATTTTTCTGAGACTCCCCCCAGGTCATTCCAAAAGGGGCCTTCATCTCTTGAACCGCCGATGCTTCCCTTGAGACCAAGCACAGGATCACAACCGATATGGCAAAATGGGATAATCTCATCACAGTGAACAAACGAAGATACAACGGCAATCCTCGGTCGTCTCGAAAAAAAACCATTAAAAGTATTGCCAACGAGCTTGAAAGAGTGAAATATCTTACTTGCAGATGTGGTCGTGATTTGGTGGACATCCTGTAGGCAGATCCTCAGGTAGTTTGAAACCCGGCAGTCGGGAACAGGCCTCGATCCCAGTGCGTTAATAAATAGTAAAACCATGGGTAATAAACTCTACGTCGGCAACCTGTCATTCAATACGACAGAGATTGCCATTCAAGACCTGTTCTCCCAGTGCGGCTCGGTTTCCGAAGTCATGCTGATGCAGGATAAGTTCACAGGCCGCTCACGCGGATTCGCCTTCGTAACGATGGGATCCGATGCAGAGGCACAAGCAGCAGTAAGCCAAATGCACGGCAAAGAACTCGACAGTCGTGCACTCACCGTCAACGAAGCCCGTCCCCGTGAAGATCGCCCATCAGGTGGCGGCGGTGGTGGATTCGACGGCCCACGTCGTGACTTCCGCAGTGGCGGCGGTGGCGGTGGTGGTGGTGGTCGTGACGATCGCCGTGGTGGTGGCGGTGGTGGTGGCGGCGGACGCCGCGAATACGGCCGTCGCTAGTTTTTAGCGATGTCTTTTCAAAGGGCATCCGGAGAAATCCGGGTGTCCTTTTTTTTGTCTTTTTTTCTCTCCTTCCGAGAAGTTCTATCTCTGAGTAAAGACTCGCTCCCGAGAAGGAATATCATCCAGCTTGCGGATGATATTTGACTTTCCTATGCAATGCGCGAGAAGCGTGACGACGATTCTTATTTTTTCTGATTGACGTTCACGAGTCTGAATCATATCTTCAAAAAGCAATGCGGGTGTAACTCAGTTGGTAGAGTGCAACCTTGCCAAGGTTGATGTCGAGGGTTCGAGTCCCTTCACCCGCTCCACTCCCCCCAAGTCCGCGAAACAAGCGTTTAAGCGGTTCTGCAGTCGGATGGAGGTTTCAACTGCTGCCAAATTCACCACTCAAAACCATCCGCGAGGGTGGCAATTTGAGTGCCTATGGCTCTCTATAGGATTTCTGAATGCCACCCCTCTGATGAATACGCGCTCCGTGCGGTGCGCTGTGATACAGGAGAAATCATGGCAAGACGATAATCTCACGGGTAAAGATCCGTAAGGGGGCTCGGCTTTCGCGAAGGAGACCTCTGTGCGACGCAACAATTACGATGAATGTCACGATCACTATCGATGACGAGTTATGTGGGCAAGTACGCCACCATGCACTGGCTAAGGGTAAACCCCTCTCAGGTTGGCTTGCTGGTTTGGTCCGTAAGGGGGTGGGTAAAGCATCAGTTCCTGTAGCGACAACCCTTCTCGATCTCTTGCGCGTCGACGCCGCAAGCGATGTGCTTCTCAAAAAATTCCTGCGCTGAAATATCTCCCGCAACCTGCCAATTTCGTTGCCAATCGCTTGGCAGTTTGAGGTCTGTATGATGGGCTGTTGAGTGATGCGTTTATTTTTTCTGCTTCTTGCTTTGCCGAGTTTGATTTCGGCAGCTCCCCTGCGCGATTGTTATTTTAAAACATCGGATGGGGTGCGGTTGCATTACGTCGAAGCGGGGAGTGGATCGGAGACGCTTATTTTTGTGCCGGGATGGATGATGCCGGCGGCGGTTTTTGAGGCTCAAGTGAAGGGCTTGTCGGAGCGGTTTCGGGTTATTGCTTTTGATCCACGCTCACAGGGGAAATCCGAGTTGTTCGGGGGTGCGCATACGCCCGCGCTGCGCTCGCGAGATTTGCAGGAGTTATTGAATGAGGTGAGGGCGGAAAATCCGATACTGGTGGGATGGTCGTTGGGGGTGATGGAGGTGCTTGATTATTTAGCGCGCTATAAGCGCACCAAGATCGCGGGCCTTGTGTTGATCGATAACTCGATCGGGATGGGAAAACCGCCTGCCTCGTCGCGAAAGCCCTCCCAAAGCGGATCGACATCAAAGGACCGGGCAGCGTATTTGAAAGATTTTATTCTCGGTCTTACCAAAAAGCCTATGCCGCACGGAATGTATGAGACGATCTTGGCATCGGCTTCTCGAATGCCACGTAGCATCGCACAAGAATTAGTGAACAAGCCCTACCCGCGTGAATACTGGCGCGATACGCTACTAGCACAGAAGGTTCCGGTTTTGTATGCGATCCGTCCTCGATTCGAGGAGCAAGGGCGCATATTGGCGTCCAATAAGTCGATGCTTGCAAGGGTGGAGATTTTTCCAAAGGCGGGACATGCTTTATTCCTCGATGAACCCGAGAAATTCAATCGGCTTGTTTCCGAATTTGCAGAAAAAACATGGGCAAGGTCGCGGAATGTCCGATAGCTTTTAAATTACATGTTAAATCTCCTGCTTAGGAAGCGATAGACGATGCCAGCGCAAATTTCCTTACTGACAGCTGTTCTTCTCGTCATTGCGAGCATGCTGGGATCGGGGATTTTAACGACCACGGGGTCGATTGCTTTTTTCGTAAAGTCGCCCCAAGCGGTGATGCTGGTGTGGGGGATTGCGGGGTTGCATGCTATCATTGGGGCGTATTGCTATGGGGTCATTATACGTCGGATGCCAGTCAATGGTGGTGAGGCTAGCATTCTCCGGAACTTCTTCTCCCCGGCGCTGGGAGAAATTGCAGGATGGGTTTCGTTTATTGTTGGATTTGCGGCGTCCAATGCGGCTACGGCGATTGGATTTGCGGCCTATTTTGGAAGGGCGGTCTCGGATGTGCCGCTTGGTCTCCAGATTCCCGCTCTGGGGGCGATTTTTCTTGTGACGTCACTTCATGCATTCACGGGGCCAATGGGATTGCGGATTCAAACGGGAATGGCTGCTCTGAAGTTCTCTCTACTTTTAGGTTTAACGATATGGGGATTATGGAAAGTCCCAGCCTCGTCAATGCTGTCCGCCTCGTCTGGCGTTGAGGCTGCTCCGATCGGATCGCCTTGGGGGGTCGCAATCATGCTCGCGATGTTTGCTTATTTGGGGTGGAGCGCGGCGATTTATTCGGCAGCCGAGACGCGCGATGCCAAGCGCAATGTGCCTCGGGCGATGATGCTTGGAACGCTGGTGGTGTTGGTCCTCTACATCGCTGTGAATTTCGCGCTAGTGCGACATATCCCGATTCAGGAACTGGCTTCGGAAAAAGCGGTCATGGAATTGCTCGCGAGGAATCTTTTTGGCGTCGGGGCTTCAGAGATATTTTCTGGTCTGGTAGCTTTTGCGCTGCTTTCTTCGTTGGGAGTTTCCGCCTTTCTTGGTCCGCGTGTTTTGCAGGCCATGCTGGGCTGGTATCGGAGCAACTCCAATGGGGCAGAGTCGTCCCCTCGACCGCTTCTGATCTGGCTGCAGGCGGGCTTGTCGATGTTCATGATCATCTCGGGAACGTTCGAGCAAATTCTCATGGTCGCGGGATTTTTGTTGGGGGTGTTTCCGATTCTGGCCGTGCTGGGATTGTATACGCGCACGGCAAATGAACCGGAGCCGGTTCCACCTTTCGCGCGCTTCGTGGCGGTCCCGATTTTTCTTATTGGGTCATCGGCCATCCTTATTCTCGGGGCGTGGGAAAAGCCCCGTGAAATGGCGGTGGCGGTGGCGATTCTCCTTGTGATTTATGCCTTGCGCCAGCGCATAGCAGGAAAAACCACATCGAAGTATTCTTGGAAATGAGAAAACTTCAAAAAAATGTAGAAACTCGTTTATGAACACATTTGTTGTCCGATTATTGATCCTCCTGTGTTTTGTGTTGAGCGTGTGTCGTGCACAGTCCGACCCGCATGACTTGGCGCAGGAATACATTGGCTTTTCCACCCTTCAAGAAGCGGGTGTTGAGTCAGCGAACTCTCCTAATAGCAAGAGTGTGTCTTCAGGAAAAAAATCGTGGAACTATTATGACAAAACGATCGGAACACCGCTCAGGACTTGGGCGCTAGAGCATATCGCTCCTAGTCCGGGGGGCACTGTGTTTTATCCCTTTTCGGGGCCGGATTTCGTCACGGTGAGCCAAATATTTCCAAAAGCGGATCGTTTCATCTTGGCGGCGATTCAGCCCGCAGGCCCTCCGGTGGATACAAAAACAATGCCCGAGGCTGAGGTGCAGGCATTCAAATCCAAGTTTCTTTCCGAGTGGGTCAAGTTTGGGCAGTTGGGATTTTTTCGCACGATTGATCTGAATGAGAATACCGGTAGTGCAACCGCACGGCTCACGTCCACGCCAGTATTGATGGCCTTTGCTGCGGCATTGGGGTATCGCGTGCAGTCGGTGATTCCACTCGAACTCAATAAGGTGAATGGGGAGTATGAGCCTCAGGAAATCTCGCTTGCAACCAAGTGGAATTCCGTAAGACTTCGATTGTCCAGAGACGCCCGCGATGTCGTTCTAGACTACATCTGCATCGATTTATCCGATGTGGGATTGAAGTCGAAATCTCCCGAGCGTGCTTGGATTGAGATGACCGCGCAAAATCCCGTTTTGCTCAAGGCGGCTTCGCATCTTTTACCAGACCCTTACTTTACGGCATGCCGCGCGGCGATCGTAAATGGAGCGCCTCTGCTCATTCAGGATGAGACAGGATTGGATTATGCGGATCTCAAAAAAATCGGTGACGTCAAACTTTATGGCCGCTTTGCGGGTGTTCACAAATTATTCAAACAACAGCAACCCGAGTTGGTCGCAGCTTATGCGGAGGCTGGCCAGAATACGCTTCCGCTCCCCTTTGCCTACAGTTACCAGAAGTCCGCAGAGCGGCGATCCATGCAAGTTGTTCGCCGATCTCCATGATAATCTGAAGAGGATTTTTCTTAACGCATTTTAATCTAGTTTTATGAAAAAAAGGAAAACCAATCCACAAATGCGAATATCGTCTGCCGTGCTTGGAGTGATTGCGTTTATTCTCCTCCTCGCTCTTGGCGCCTGCATGCCAGAGCGTGAGTATGTGCAGTTTTCTGATGCGGGCACATTCCATCCAGGTCCTGCGCAGGGTGGGGGAGACAGGAGTGCTCCTCAGGGAGAATATGATTCCTATGAGCTCATTGATCACGGTGCTCCGAATCATGGAATCGCTCCCATGTATCAAGGGTATCAACAAGGCTATCAGCAACCGCATCGGGGGCATCATGGGAGAGGCTATCCTGCGGTGGTGGAAACGTATGACCAATATGGCAACCCGAGAAATGTAATTGTTCCGAACCCTTGGTGAGCCAAAAAAACAGAAAAAATCAAAATCTCAACGAATGGTCGAATTTGAGGGTTGAATGGTAAAATTGGAATGCTGAATGGGATTTTATGCGCCTTAAAATGTTGTTATTCAGTGACCCAAATTTGACTGCCTAGAGAAAGATGCTAGGGTGATTTCGTAACAGCAATCACACATTATGAAAAAAATCGCCCTCCTCATCACAGCAACCACACTCGCTCTGGCTTCCTTGGCGCAAGCCGGTTCTTGGGGATTCAGCCTCGGTGAAGGAACCAGCTTTCACTGGGGAAACAATAACCATCAACAACGTCACTGTGCCCCAGTTTACTCGTCGCCATCCTATGTGGTGCAGCAGCCTGTTTACTACACACGCCCTGTGACATACTATCAACCTCAGAATGTCTATATGCAGCCTTATCAACGCATGCAGCCAGCGCCAGTTTACTACTCTCAACCGACGGTGTATTACAGCAACCAACCTGTGATCTATCGTGGATCCAACAACCATTGCGAGAGTCGCCAATATCGCAGTCACCACAACCGCTGGTAATTCGTGAGAAAATTCACGCTTTTTGCTTTGCTTCTCACGGCCTTGCCAGTCCATGCCGACGGGATTATCGCCGTCTTGAAAAGCTCGTCTATTGTGGAGCGCCGAGATGCGACTTCAGGCGCATTCAAGGGCTCCATCTCGGTCAATAATGCGCTCGATGTCGGTTGCGATGGCGCGACAATCGCCGTGTTGCTCGCCAATGGAAGCGTCTATCGATACCGTGCGGACAATGGTTCCTTTCAGGGATCAATTGCCATTAGCGGTAAACCAAGCGGAGTGCAGGTGAGTGGTGGAGTCATCGCGGTGACTACGGCCAATAGTGTCAACCGCTATAAGGCGAGCACAGGCTCATTCATGGGCTCAAGCTCGCTCTGATATTCAGCGCCAGTCCATGCTTTCGCGTGCAATCATGAGGCTTTTTTTTCTACCCGTCCTGATTTTGATGGTGGCGTTTTCATTCGCCTATGAACAGGAAAAGAAGCATCCGATTGAAGCAAGGTTGGATTCAGCCATGCAGGTTAACCCCTCAACCGCTGGAATGCTGGATGCCATCGCGGTCGCAAGTCGGGAGTGGGATGAGCGCATGAATGAGGATTATGGCAAACTCAAAAAACTCATGCCCCCTGATGAGTGGACTGCATTCGTTAAGGCCCAGAAAGCTTGGATTGCCTATCGTGATGTTCAGATCGAATCCCTCGGCATCACGTATGCTAAAATGGAGGGCACGATGTGGTTGCCTGCTCGTGCCATGCCGAAATGGATCTCACCAAACAACGCTCGCAATTTCTGCAGAAAACCCTCGAACTTCTTTCAGAACGCTAAGTTCTCTCAAGAGCGCGGATTTTTGTGGCTGTCCATTTCTGGATTGTTTTTTTGGTGAAACTCCCCATTTTAGGTAGCCAGACATTTGTCACTTTTATGAAAAAATATCTCCTGCCCATTTTCTGCGCTGCCAACATGGCATTACTCGTTTCCTGCACGACGATCACGGTGGATGCGCCCCAACCAGCGGAACTCAGTTTGGGTCGAGGTTCGCGGGTTTCTATCGTTCCCGAGGCGGGGTCCGATTGCGGAGAAATCGCCCACGCGCTTTTCCAACTCTTCGCCGGACAGGGTTACTACCAGCTGGTGGATCGGGCCAATCTCGGGCAGACGATGGAAGAGAGAAAATTTCAGCGCATGAGTCAGGTGGAAAATCGCGGGGGAGGCCGGATCAAGGGTGTCGATGCCTTTATTTATCTCCAAGCCGAGGGGATGTCGGGCTCGAGCAGTGATAGGAACACATACACCTACGACGGCAAGACGGTCACCAACTACTCCACGAAGACAACCGCCAACTACATTGCCAACTACCGCGCCGTCATGACCTCCTCCTCGCAGATCGCCGGAGGGCGCCGGATAGAATTGACGAACTCGGATTCCAACTACTCCACCGAGGGGTATCCCGCCGCGCCTGATCCTTATCCAATGATCGCCGGAATGCGCAATAAAGCCGCTGGGCAGATTTTCCATAGCCTGCATCCGAGTGTCCTGAAAATCCGTCGCATCATTGGTGGCACCAAAAGCCAATCCGCCAAGGAGGCTGTCCGCTTGGCAAATGCTGCCCTCTGGCGCGAGGCCACTGCCGCTGCGGAGCGAGGTGTGCAGGAAATGCCAACCGACCCCGAGGCCCGCTACATCCTTGCGATCGTGTATCAGGGAACAGGGCGCTATGCTGATGCGGAGAGTGTGCTCAAGCAACTCATCGGTATGTCCCCGAAGGGGAAATATGCTGCCGCTTTGAGGGAAAACCAGAGCGTGTGGGCCAATGCGGCGCGATTCCAAAACCAGATGTGAATTAAACAGATCTAACATATATGAAAAATCCAATCACTAATAGAATTGCTAAAATCTATACTTTATTGTTTGCATTAACGTTAATATTCGAAGGCTCTTTGTATTCGCAATATCAATTTAGTTCAAGTTCCGCATATAGATACTCTACGCCCTTTGACTACGGCGATGAATCCTACAACGATGCAATTTCGGACCAAAACGGGATAGTGTATGCAATAGGAATTTCAGACGGTCCTATTGAAGATGACTACTCGTCAACAAATTATAAGCTATTTATTAACAAAATAAACCCAAATGGAACGATTGTTTGGCAAACAGTCTTAAAAGATTCGCTTACAAACTTTCAAGCATATCGCGTTTATGAGCTAAATGATGATTCTTTGTTGGTTTTATACGGAAGCTTTAATACGCAGAAACTCTCTAAGTTTTCAAAGGCTAGTGGAGTTATAGCGTGGACAAAAAACATTCCTTCAAATATTGAGGATAATTTTGGAATTATTACAGATACGAAAGGGAAGTTTGCAATATTATCAATAACAAATACAGGTAACTCCTTGACATCAATTGAATGCTTTGATGATAGTAAAAATTCTCTTTGGTCGCAACAGGTCCCTTTTAAATGTGTTTTTGGTTACTACGATTATATTGGTTTAACCTTTTTTTCTTATAACCGAAATGATTATCCAGTAGCTTCATTTGCAAGTAATGGAGATTTGCTTTTAGGCGGAATAACGGAATACTCAAGCGCGCCCAATTTGCCATCTTTTGTTAGATTGGATTCAAATGGAGAATTTTTGCATAGTGTTGTTAAACTTCCAAATTCAAGTGCTAAATCCATCATTTCAGTAACTTCAGACTCAGATGGAAATGCTTATGTTATTAATTATATTGCAGGTCCTAAACTTGCAATTACCAAGTTAACGCGTGCTGGTGCCCCGCAATTATGGCAACAAACCATTTCTGGATACTCTGGATTTATACGCTCTTTAGTAATCGATGAAAATTTGGTGGTGATTGAAGAATCAAGTAGTTATTCCTACGATAAAACCTACTATTTGGATAGGTATAATTCTAATGGCGCCTTAATTCAGCAACTAACATTTAGTCATGATGTTGGGACGTTAAATAATTACTCTATTAACAATAATGGCTACTTGGTATCAGTTGGAAGGGATAGCTACGAGGAAAGTGGATATGACGCATTAGTGCGATTTCGTCAACTGCTGGCTACACCTATCAGAAATATAAGCCTTAATGGGAATCTTGCATTTGCCTCTGTTCCTTTAGGGTCAAGCTCACAGATCTCATTTATTATCAGCAATTCCGGCAACTCGCTGCTCACTGTGAACAGTATTTCTTTACCTGCAAACTTCTCGGCTGATTGGACCTCTGGTACGATTGCCAAAGGGAGCAATCAAACTGTAACCATCACTTTTACTCCTTCTTCCATTAAATCCTATGGAGGTAACATAACGATTATTAGTGATGCCACTGCTGGCACTAATGCATTATCTTGTTCAGGGATCGGGTCAAAATCTAGTGGCGGTGGCGGCTCATTGACTGGAAAGCCTGTCATTACCAGTTCTGCAAGTGTTTCTGGTGTTGTGAATAGTGTATTTGAATATCAAATTGTTGCAACGAATTCGCCCTCTTCCTACAAGGCTTTAAAACTTCCCCAAGGCCTATACTTAAATGCTTCCACTGGAATTCTCAGTGGTTATCCGATCGTCTCGGGGGTATATAAATGTAAAATATCGGCAAATAACCTTTCCGGAACCACCACTGTAACTTTGAACATTATCATCTTACCTCTGCCTCCAGTGATCACAAGCCCTTCTAATGTTAGCGCATCATATAAAAAGTCATTTGTTTATAAAATAACCGCCATTAACAAACCGACGACGTACATAGTCCAAGGACTCCCAGCGGGTCTAAAGTTTAATTCTAAAACGGGACTCATAAGTGGAAAACCAACGGCATTGGGTAGTTTTCCTGTTTCTCTCACAGCCTCGAATGCTGGAGGAACTATTAGCAAAGATATTGATATTGATGTTAGGTAGGACAAGCTTGATAATGCGAAAAGCGATGTGGTTGCCTGCTCGTGCCCATGCCGAAATGCATCTCACCAAACAACGTTCGCAATTTCTGAAGAAAACCCTCGAACTTCTTTCAGAACGCTAAGTTCTCTCAAGAGCGCGGATTTTTGTGGCTGTCCATTTCTGGATTGTTTTTTTGGTGAAACTCCCCATTTTAGGTAGCCAGACATTTGTCGCTTTTATGAAAAAATATCTCCTGCCCATTTTCTGCGCTGCCAACATGGCATTACTCGTTTCCTGCACGACGATCACGGTGGATGCGCCCCAACCAGCGGAACTCAGTTTGGGTCGAGGTTCGCGGGT
>JBILZC010000117.1:0-5705 GCA_044377415.1 Terrimicrobiaceae bacterium
ATACGACCCCGTTTTTTCATCCCACAAAACGCGATTGATGAGCTTGCCCAAATCTTCCGCCTCTTTGGCGAAACGGGCTGCGTCGGCCTTTTCCCCGATGGCCGCACCGAGAATTGCGCTATCGGCCAGGGCTTTTTGGACGAAGGCATTCATCGTCGTCGTCTCGCCGGTGGCGTAGCTGAGCGGGTTACTCCAGACGACCCAGTCGCGGCAGGATATCAGCCCGTGGTCGCCACGCCGTTGAAGAAAAAAATCCATCTGGGCGACGACCGAGGGCCAGATTTCCTTGATGACGCGCGTGTCGCCCGTGGCTTCGTAATAGAGACGCAGACCCTCGATCCATGCACAGGTGCGGTCTTCCATTTTGGCGTGGAGATCGTAGCGATCGGAGCACGTGTGCGCCTTCACCCAGCCCTCCGGCTGGAGGGTGAGTCCGGTGCGACGCACCAAGCTCTCGAGCAGTCGCGGATCACTGAAGACCGTTTTTCCATCAGGCCCTGCCGGTCCGGCCATGGCCGTTTGGGTAATATCGAATCCCGGCGGCGTATCATCCATCCACTCGACGCGCTCGCGGTCAGCGCAATCCACATACGAATCCTCGCTTAAGACCTCGCAAGACCTCGCACACATTTCCCAGAGCTGGTTCAGAAATGGATCGTTGGAGTGGAATTTTCCTATGCGATCGAAGGGATACAGGCGCTCGATCAGCTTCATGTCGGTGATGGTCGCGTTGCCTTTCTTGACCAAGATTTCCACTTCTGTCGTTCCTTTGGTATCAACCGGGAAGTAAGTCTGTGGGCCGGCCTTGGCGATATAGGTCACGTTGTAGGGCATGATCACCATCTCGGTGCCGGCATCCGCTGTGAATGAAATCAGCGGATAGGCTTGAACGATCCGGCCTGTGTGAAAGCGGAGGCTCTCACCACTGGTCAATGTCGCGGGAAGTCTCGAGCTCGCCTCGGTGGGAACCGGAGTTTCCCGCAGGAGCGGAATGCGCCGCGCCGTGAGTGGGCCCCACGCGCTGCCATCCGCGCTCTTGGCCGATTGCCAATCACGCTCATCGTAGCCAACAGTCGTCCAGTCGCCATCAAAGACTCTCGCATCCACGAATCTATCTGCCAGATCGGCCCAGACGGCTTCGACTTTCTGGTAGGGATTTTTGAGAGTGCATCTCCATGAGGTGTCGGTTTGAAGGACCTCCTGAGCATCGCAATCCAGAAGCGCCGTCAAACCCGGAACATGGCGCATGATTTTTCCTCCGGAGAGATTGCCCACAACTAAGACGGCGAGCACATTTTTACCGGCCTGTAAGTGAGGAGCGATCTCGAGGACATCGTATTCGGGTCCGTTAGGCTGGAAGCGGCAGGGACCGCGGTCGACATATTTGCCATTCACCCAGAGGATGTAGCGGGCATCTGCAAAAATCGAAAGCGCAGCGTGAGTTGGCGCCTTGTCGAGGGTGAAAGTTTTGCGGAACGTGAGCGCCACGCCTTCGCCGAGCGCGTCGGGTCCAGCCCAGATCATCGAGGCCTGAAGCTTCTTGCCCACGGCGTTCGATTGAATGCAGGGAAATCGGTATAACGGGGGTTCCGAGGCCCCGGATGTGGAAAGGGTTTCCAACGGCAAAGTGGCGAGAGTCAGAGTGGCGATGAGAGACATCATGGTTGTGGTTTGACCGCTGCGGGAGCGGTGGATTGGAAGACTGTTGCCGAATCACGGAAAAGCTCGTTGATCTTCCGCATTTTTTCGACGTCCACCTTGAGCACCTTCCGGTCAAAGGTGATGAAGCCATTCACCTCATCCAGATGATCAACCAACTGGGTGTAGATGATGGCACAAAGGTCGTCGCTTTGCCGCATGGCGACGGCTTGTTTAACCAATTTCTCGTATTCACTGACCAGCTGATCTGCGGATTCCGCCAACGGACCGTAGCCCCAAGGTTTTTTGGTGGGATTCCAAGTGTGCCCGTCGATCTTCAAGCCGATGCCACCGAATTCCCCGAA
Organism: Terrimicrobiaceae bacterium; assembly: GCA_044377415.1. GTDB lineage: Bacteria > Verrucomicrobiota > Verrucomicrobiia > Chthoniobacterales > Terrimicrobiaceae > UBA967. Next base: position 2,004 of record JBILZC010000117.1, read on the forward strand.
GGCGGCTGGGATGTAGCTCGTGTTGCCTTCGTAGTAAAACTTCAGGGTGCGCTCGTAGCAATGGGCGTCGTAATAGTCCGTATTAAAGCGGGACTGACTGTCACCTGGCTCACGTTTTGCCTCATCGGTCAGCCAAATATGGCTCGTGGTATTGATCAGACGACTCGCATCGAGCTTTTTGGCCAAGAGAGTCATTTTCCGAGGCTCGAATTGGGCCCCACCTTCGTTGAATATAATCCAACTGATGATGCTGGGGTGATTATACCGCTGCTCCATCATATCTCGGAGGGTATCGCGCAGGATCTGTTTGTCCTCTTCTGACTTCGGCCGATAAGCGCTAAAAAACGTCGGAACAGGCATATCCTGCCAGATGAGCATGCCCATCTTATCGCACCAACAATACCAGCGCTCGGACTCGACTTTCAGGTGCGAGCGAATGGTATTAAAGCCCATATCTTTCGCGGTCTGGATTTCCCATTTGAGACATTCATCCGAGGGTTGAGTGAAGATGCTGTCTGGCCAGCGACCATGCTCAAGGAGGCCGACTTGGAAGTAGGGTTTGTTATTGAGAAGAATGCGGGGAGCCCCATCGACAACGCCGGTGGAGATTTTGCGCATACCGAAATAGCTATCCACTCGGTCGATCAAGGCGCCGTCTTTTTTAAGGTCGATGCGCAGGTCGTAAAGAAACGGATTTTCGGGAGTCCAGAGTTTCTGGTTTGGAATTTTCAGGGTGATGGCATCTCGGGCGACACCTTCCTCTGTGGCGACGATTTTTCCCTGATCGCTCGCGATGATCTCGACCGTGAGGCTCGGATCGCTGGCTGCGACTTCGAGAACGAGGCAGGAGACGTCGATATCGGGGGTTTGCTTGAAAGAAATCACATGATCTGTGGGAACGGGCTCGATCCAGACCGTCTGCCACAAGCCGGAAAGTTGAGAGAGCTTGCCACGAGGCATGCGTTTATCGGTGTCGTCAAAATAGACGAGAATTTCATGCGTCTTGCCGGGCGTACAGGCGGGGAGTTCGTGAGAAACTCGCTCGAAGCCACCTTCCTGCGAGCCGAGCTTAATGCCATCGAAACAGAGGGTGGATTTCGTGCCAATCGCTTCGCAATGGAGGAGGATTTTTTTGCCAGCCCAGTCATCCGGAATTTGGATCGATTTGCGATACCATCCGCGATCATAGGCTTTCGCCAAACAACTCGTGAGGGCCTGCGTGGCCGAGGGAACCAACGCTTTTTCGGGAAAGCTATCGGGGATCTGCGGAGGCACCGGACCGTTGCCCAAAAAATCCCACTCTCCGTTGAGATTTTTCCATGCCGGACGGGTCATCGTTGGCCGAGGATATTCCGGCAACGGCGTGGCCAAGAGAAGATCCTCAGACCAGCGAGATTGAAGCTGCTCCGCACGCTTCCAAGTCAAACTATGGCGACTCGCAGCGGGCGGCGCAGGCTCCGCCATCACTTGGCTCAGACAGATCGCTGAAAGAAGGAGCGGGGCCGCTAGGATCTTGATCTTCATAAAATGGCATCATACCAAAAGCAGCTTGCTTTTGGATTTTTGGAGAGGGGCACAGCGCGTCTCTCCGATCCGTAGGCTCTACGAGCCGGAGGCACCGCCTGTGTGCTTTGGCATGCTCCTTGGTTCCAATGAGAATGGGTGGCGAGCAAGTAGACCAGTCTCCACACGGCCGAGACGGCCATGCCCCCTTCTCTTGCGGTTTTAAAGTCTAATTTCAAAGAGACAATGGTATCAGCCATTCGCAATCATCGCGGAACCTCATTAACTCCCGCACTCAACAAGCGCACTGGGCCGAGCAAGCCCGATTCGACCAATGGCGCGTCTGCTTTATAAAACGGATAAAAGGTCCATGTGATTCGCTGTTGTGCTGGAAGTTTTTGATCACCGATCAATCGGTTCTTCCAAACGTTCGTCACGCGCACTTCGATCTTGTTTGCCCCCGGCTTCGCGACATCTGTGATATCGACCCGATACGGTGGCTTCCACAATACCCCAAGCGGCTTGTCGTTAACAAAGACCTCCGCGAGATGGAGCACATCGCCTAGATCCAGGAAGACGCGCTTCCCGGACTGGAGACGCTCTTTGCTCACATTGACTCCCTGTTCGTAAGTGGCGGTGCCTGAGAAATAGCGGATCCCGTCTTCGGGGCGTTTCGTCCATGATTCGAGCTTATCAAATTGAACCTGACCCTCTGGGGCGCTGCGATCTTTCTGGAATGTGACATTCCATTTCTCCGGCACGATTTCCGGTGCGGGCAGAGCTTGGACATCCACCTCGGATTTGGAACCATCCGCAAAAGACAGCGTATAGCGACCCGCTTCCGAAGCGCTCAAACGAAGCCCACCCTTTGCAGTAGCCTCAATCGAGGCGGTGTTTTCCGGGAGCGCTACCGCGCCGCCCTTCACGCTGCGGAGGGACTGTCCGTCCTTCAAAAGCTCGACGACAGGGGCTTTTTTAGTCGCTGCTTTTTTAAAGACAAAGAACTGGGAGCCGCTGCTATCCAGACGCAAGGGAATGGTGGTCGAGGTGCCGTCATCTTGATACATCGCTAACTCTGTGCTTTTACCTGTCGCAGGATCCCAGAGCTCGGGCACCATCCCTGTGACACGGAAATCAAGAACCACTTCCTCGGGGCGGTCTTTCAAGTTCGAGACAAAATACAGATCCCCCTTCGGCAACACGCGGTGGGTGTATTGCACATCGGAATCTTTGGCTTGCGATGTGGCTTTGAAATCGGGACGCAGACCGTCCTTTTGCAAAATCTTTTCAAACGATTTCTCTGTAATGACACGACCTTTTCCGACACGACGCTCAGAGGCATCCGCCGTTTGCGGCCAGATTTGCGCAGCCAGTTCCTGGATTTTTTTGTCCGCGTTTGGATAATCACTGAGTGACGGCGAGACGGAGGGTTTCGGACCGATCACGGTCGCTCCGGCCATCACCAGCTCCAGTACTTTTTCGAGTGCGGCTGGGGTGTAGCGAGCGCTATCGGGAAGCACCAAATATTTATAGCGCATGCCGCTCGGTAGAACGACGACTCCATCCTCAACTCGCATCAAGTCCAAGATCGTGCGGTCACAGACATCGTAATCGTAGCCGATGGGCAAAACGGGCTTCATCTTCTGGCGCGGATCCATCACCCCGGGCACAAAATACCAAGCTGTATTCGGCACATCTTCGCCATAGTAGTAGCACACATCTGCAAAGGCCCGTCCTTGTCGGAGCATATACTGGCAACGGGAGAGATACTCGACCCAGGCGCGACCTTGTTCCCACCAGGTCAATGTCCGCTCAAAGTTCAAACCGAACTGCCCCAAAGACATTCCAGGGAAGCGATCATCCGGCTGATGAGCGTATCGATGAAAGACAACTTCATTCATTCCATTGCAAAACTGCCGATCGCCAACGGGCTTGAGTTGATACGGAAATTGAGTCCATCCATCATGGTGTCCAAACGAAGTAAAAGCCTCGCAGGAGACGATATTCTTCCCATAGACATGGGCCGCGACCGCAGGTTCTTTGGTGTTATCATTCCCGCCCTTCCAGCCGTATGTGGGCTCCGCTACCCCGCCGATCCAGAATTCTCCCTGAGGGATATCGATTTTGCCCAAGCACTGAATTTGGTCCACCTGACAAGGCGTGCCGGTGCCGGGAGCTTCGGCTTCCAATTTGATGCCC
>JBILZC010000050.1:0-16546 GCA_044377415.1 Terrimicrobiaceae bacterium
TGGCCATTTCCAGCCTTCACGCTGCCGCACCACCGGAGATCAGCGCAAAATCGGCTATCCTCCTTGATGCGAACTCCGGAGCCGTTCTCTACAAAAAAAATGACACTGCCCAACGTCCGGTCGCGAGCACACAGAAGCTCCTCACCGCATTGATTGTTGCTGAAACCGGCAATCTCTCCGAAAAAGTGAAAGTTGCCGAGGTCGATACCAACTGCGATCCCACCAAGCTTTATCTGAAGCCGGGCCAGAGTTATACACGCAACCAACTCCTTTACGCCCTCCTCGTCAAAAGCGCGAATGATGTCGCCCGTGTGTTGGCACGAGATAATGCCGGCAACGTCAGCTCGTTTGCCGTACGCATGACCAACCGAATGAAAGAACTTGGCGGCACCGCGTCAAATTTCATCAACCCCAATGGACTCCCTGCAAGTGGCCAATACTCGACAGCACGGGATATGGCTCGCGTGGCTCGTGCCGCATACCGTAATCCAACCCTGCGCGAAATCATGAAAACACGGAACTACGATTTTCGTTACACGACAGGCAAGGTCGTTCCCCTTCGGAATACCAACCGAGTTCTCCGGACCTACTCGTTTTGTAATGGCATGAAAACCGGCTACACCGACCTCGCCGGACATTGCCTTATCTCAAGCGGATCCTATAAAGGTCGCGAAGTGATTGCCGTTGTACTGGGCTCAAACAAGGCACGCATCGCCGAGGAATCCACGAGACTTCTCGCCTACGGACTCAAGCTGTCTAACGCCCAAATCAGTTCCATGAGGGTGGCTTCGGAATAATCTACGTGGCACGCTCCTATACACTGCACACGGTAGGGACGGTTGGCAGCATTGATTTTGCCGCCGCCCTCAATGAGCAACAACTCGCTGCAGTTCAGTCGCCCCCAGGCGCCTCCCTGGTGATCGCGGGAGCCGGCAGCGGAAAAACCCGCACCCTCACTTATCGTGTGGCCTGGTTGCTCGAGCAGGGAATTCCACCGAGTGCGATCCTGCTTCTCACTTTCACAAATAAAGCGGCTAAGGAGATGATCGAGCGAGTCCGCGATCTTCTGCCCGGAGCGGGTGACGGGATCTGGAACGGAACCTTCCACTCGATCGGCAACCGCATCTTGCGCCGACACCCCGAAGGCGTTGGATTCCGCGAAGGATTTTCCATCATGGATCGCGAAGATTCAGAAGACATGATCGCCGCCGTTCTCGCTAGGGATGGGGTGGTGACGACGAACAAGCGTTTCCCGAAAGCCGGTGTCCTCTCCGACATCTTCAGCTTTTCCATTAACACCGGCTCCCCCATCTCGAAGGTTCTGGCCGAGAAATACCGCTACTTCATCCCGCTCGCTGAGGACATCGAGCGAGTCCAGGGTCAATACGAAGCCCGTAAAAAAGAGGCGAACTCGATGGACTTCGACGACTTGCTTTCCAAAACCCTCGAGCTTTTTCTCACCAATCCCGATATCGCCGCACGCTATCAGGACCAGTTTCGCCACATCCTTGTCGATGAATACCAGGATACCAACTTGCTCCAGAGCGGGCTCGTGGACTGTCTCGCCTCACGTCACGGGAATGTGATGGTCGTCGGTGACGATGCCCAGAGCATCTACTCGTGGAGGGGAGCGAATTTTGAAAATATCCTCCGCTTTCCCGAGACGCATCCGGGAGCGAAAGTGTATAAGATCGAAACGAATTACCGCAGCGTCCCTGAGGTTCTAAACCTCGCCAACGCGTCGATTCTCGGCAACGAGAAGCAATTTCCAAAAAATCTCGCCCCTATCAGGAAGGCCCACCCAGTGAAGCCAGCCTTGGTTGCGCTGCCCACGAATACTCAGCAGGCTGCCTTTGTGGCGCAACGCGTGATGGAACTTCTCGATGAAGGGATCGCGCTCGAGGAGATAGCGGTGCTCTATCGCGCCCATTACCACTCGATGGAAGTGCAGTTGGAGTTCACCAAACGCGGAATCCCGTTTTCCATCACGAGCGGCTTGCGCTTCTTCGAGCAGGCCCACATCAAAGACGTCGCCGCTTTTCTCAAGCTCACTATCAATCCCCGCGACGAGACCGCGTTCAAACGCATGGCGCGACTCCTCCCCGGCATCGGCGGGAAAACCGCTGAGAGCCTCTGGCAGCGAACCTCTGATGCGCTTGCTGGAACGACCAACTTTCCCGCCCTTCGTGGATTCAAAGTGCCTGCCAAATCTCAAAAAGCGTGGGATCAACTCGTCTGCACGCTCTGCGATCTCGTTCCCGAAGGCGCGCCGCTCAAGCCCTCGAACATGATCGGGTGTGTGCTTTTTGCGGTTTACGAAGATTTCATGAAAGAGAACTTCGCCAACTTCGAAGCACGGCGACAGGATCTCGAAACGCTTCAGAATTTTGCCCAGCAGTTTGAGACGACCGAGGAATTTCTCTCTCAGCTTTCCTTGCTCAGTGGCCTAGAGACCTCTGAAGCCTTTCATGGAGCAGCGGAACAAGAAAAAATCACTCTCTCGACATTGCATCAGGCCAAGGGATTGGAGTGGAAGGTGGTCTTTTTGATCTGGCTTGCGGACGGAATGTTCCCCAGCAGTCGAAGCCTTGAGGAGCCTGCTGGCATCGAGGAGGAACGACGGCTTTTCTATGTCGGCATCACCCGCTGCATGGACGAACTCTATGTCACCTATCCCGAGATGCGCTTGGGCGCGGGCTACGGCGAAGTCTTCCAGCGTCCATCGCGCTTCCTCACCGAAGTGCCGGAAGTGCTTTTTGAGCAATGGGACGTCACCTCAGCGGCCGCACCGAAGGACGATCCGTTCTGATCAGTCGTCCGCATCCGATTATTTGGCGACGATATTCACGAGCTTTCCGGGAACAACAATCACCTTCACGATGGAAAGTCCGGCAGTGGCTTCGAGAACCTTGGCGCTGGTGCGCGCGGAATGCTCGATTTCCTCGGTTGTGGCCTGCTTTGAAACAGTGAGGCGTTCGCGTACCTTTCCATTCACCTGAACGACCAACTCGATTTCGTTTTCCACTAAGCAGGCCTCGTCGTGAACTGGCCATGGGTGAGTGGAGGCTTGGCCTGGGAAACCGAGACGTTGCCAAAGTTCTTCCGCGATGTGAGGCGCGAACGGACTGAGGAGCGGGAGCAAAATACGCAAGGCCTCGATTGGGCGAGGCTTCGCGTTCACAAATTCATTTGTGAAAACCATCATCTGTGAGATCGCTGTGTTGAATGCGAGATCTCGGATATCGGAGGTCACCTTTTTAATGGTGGCATGGGCGATGCGGAGTTGAGCGGAGGTCAGCGGGATCTCGGCGAGATCGGTTGAGACAACCCATGTGCCTTCCTGATTTTCTTCCATGGCCATGCGCCAGACGCGGCCGAGAAAGCGATAAACGCCCTCAACGCCCTTGATGCTCCACGGCTTCATTTGCTCGAGAGGGCCCATGAACATTTCGTAGAGGCGAAGAGAATCGGCACCGTATTCAGAAATCACGCTATCCGGGGTCACCACATTGCCTCGGCTCTTTGACATTTTCTGTCCGTCCGGCCCAAGGATCATGCCTTGGTTAACAAGGCGCTGAAAGGGTTCGGGTGTGGTGACATGACAGAGGTCAAAGAGGACTTTATGCCAGAAGCGCGCGTAGAGGAGATGCAGAACAGCGTGTTCCGTGCCGCCGACATAGAGATCCACACCACCGGGCTTTCCTTCCTTCCCCATCCAATATTGATCGGCCCCTTCGCTAAGGAAGCGGTTGGCATTTTTCGGATCACAGAAGCGGAGGTAATACCAACAGGATCCCGCCCACTGCGGCATGGTATTTGTCTCGCGGCGCGCGGTCTCGGAATAGCGAACCCAATCCGTGGCCTTGCTGAGTGGAGGCTCTGGAGTCCCTGTGGGTTTGAAATCCTCCATGTCCGGCTGGATCACCGGCAGGTCGGCGGCGCTGAGAGCGCGATGGTGACCATTCTCCCAGACGATAGGGAATGGCTCGCCCCAGTAGCGTTGACGCGAAAATAGCCAGTCGCGCAGTTTGAAATTCACAGTTCCGCGACCGAGTCCTTTTTCCTCCAACCAAGCGATGATCTTCTGCTTGGCCTGAGCGGTCCCCATGCCATCAAGGAAGCCGGAATTAACAACCACACCTTCGCCGGAGAAGCAGGGGAGCATGGGCGTCCCGCCCGTGTAGGCGCTGATATCCTTCAACCCAGCTTTGGCCGGATTTTCACAGATGTATTCAAGCACACGCGCATGATGACTCTCGCCACGAACAATTCGGTCAAAATATTCCTCCTGCCAAACAGGGCCTTCCTGTTTGAGTGCCTTATTGATTTCATGAGCAGAATAGCTTTTCCAGCTATGAATGACTTTCCCGAGATCCTCGCCTGCAGAAAGTTTGAAAAGAACGTGAACATGATTGGGCATCAGCACAAACGCGCTCAGCGAATATCGGGAACCGTCAAAATGCTTCAAAGTTTGCTCAACGATTTTAGCAATATCGGGATTTCCTAGAATGCAACTTCCGCGTCCTTCATCCAAGAGGGATTCAAGGCGATCCGAGAACAAACAATGAAATTCCTTTTCCTCTTCGGTTGATAGCGGTTGCTTGCGTGCGGCAAGCCAAGCCGCCGCCTCGAGCTTCCAATCGCGCACAAGGCTGGCAGGCAGACTGTCATTCAACCGCCAAGTGACGAAGTAGTATTTTTGATCTTGTTGCCAGTGGGGTAGGTTTCGGTTGCGGATTTTTATTTCCCTTTTTTCTTCAAAAAAGGGCGTCGTCGAACTCACGGGCGGGACGCCCATGTCCCCCTCTTTTTTTACAACCTCGCGAATGGGCAATTGGAATTTCGTCGCAAATTCGAAATCCCGCTCGTCGTGGGCGGGGACGGCCATGATCGCTCCGGTGCCGTAGCCCATGAGAACGTAGTCGGCGATCCAAACAGGGATTTTCTCGCCGTTGACGGGATTGATGGCCAGAGCGCCTGTGAAAACACCACTTTTGTCTTTGGCGAGATCCGTGCGATCGAGGTCGCTTTTGCACGCGACAGCGGTGCGGTATTTTTCGACGGCTTCCTTGCAATCCGGCTTTGTGATGCTGGAAACAAGCGGATGCTCGGGAGCGAGGATCATGTAGGTCGCGCCAAAAAGAGTATCCGGGCGCGTGGTGAAAACGGTGATTGTTTCCTCGCGTCCCTCGATGGGGAATCCGACCTCGGCGCCTTCGCTGCGGCCGATCCAGTTTTTTTGCAGGAGCTTGATGCCTTCGGGCCAATCAAGACCATCCAAGCCTTCGATCAGGCGATCGGCAAAGGCCGTGATCCGGAGCATCCACTGGCGGAGTGGGCGCCGCTCGACGGGAAAGCCACCGACCTCACTCTTGCCATCTACGACTTCTTCATTCGCGAGAACGGTGCCGAGTTCTTGGCACCAGTTGACCGGCATTTCGGCGACAAAGGCGAGACGAACGGAATCCGCGTCGTCGCCAGTGTATGTGGCGATCGGTTCCGCGCGGTTTGTGGCCGGGTTGAACCACGCATTATAGAGCTGAAGGAAAATCCACTGGGTCCACTGGACATAACCTGGATCGGTCGTGCTGACCTCGCGATCCCAATCGTAGCTGAAGCCGACAGCTTGGAGCTGGCGGCGGAAATTATCGATGTTGCGGGCCGTGGTGACGCGTGGGTGCTGACCGGTTTTGATGGCGTATTGCTCTGCTGGCAGACCGAATGCATCCCACCCCATCGGGTGAAGAACGTTGTAGCCCTGCATGCGGTGGAAGCGGGCAAGAATGTCCGTGGCTGTGTAGCCTTCCACATGGCCGACATGGAGCCCGTCACCACTGGGATACGGAAACATGTCGAGAATGTAGTATTTCGGACGAGTCGCGTCGAAGCCGGGTGAGCCTGGGTTTTCCGCACGGAAGGCACCGGTGTTCAGCCAATGCTGCTGCCAGCGGGGCTCGAACTCAGTAAAGGGAAATTGCTTGCGCTGCGTGGATATCGTCATAGCGGCAGGGGCCTAGGAGCGCTTAGGCGCCGAGTTGTTTTTGGACTTCCGAGCTGAGCGTGCGGCCATCGACGCGGCCATCGGCATTCGCGTTGACGATCTTCATTACGGCACCCATTTCCTTGCGGGAGGTGGCGCCAGCTTCCGCAATGGCGGCCTGAACGAGCGCGGTGAGTTCTTCGGCGGAAAGGGGCTGAGGGAGATAGGTGTTGAGAATCGTGATCTCGTCCCTCTCGGTCGCTGCCATTTCGGGGCGTCCGCCCTTTTCAAAGGCCTCGACGGAATCCTGACGTTTTTTGACTTCCTTGCGAACGATGGCGAGGGCATCAGCGTCATCGAGGGCGCCGCCAGCGCCGTGTTTTTCGATGGCGGAATTCATCAACGCGCTCTTGAGCATGCGGAGAACGCCGAGTTTGGCCGCCTCGCGAGCGAGCATGGCGGCTTTGATGTCTTGGTTGATGCGGTCTTGAAATGTCATGTCTTTAAAAATGGAGTTAAATCACTTGCGGCGAAGCTTCATTTGCTTCGCATAGGAATTGTCGATGATATCGAAAATGCGTTGGGCCGGAACGACCCGTGTGCTGAAGTAGTCGAGGTTGCCATCTTGTCCGATGATGGCGATGGCGAATCCGGTCGCGGCATCATAGGCCGCCGCGGTGGACGCTCCATTTGGAACAGTGAGGAACGGGATATTCGAGCGGATGACACCGGACTCTGAAGAAAATGCGGCGATACAGAGAGTTTGCTCTGCAGCGAAGCGTTCGTAGATTTTTTGCAACTGGGCGACCTGCGCGCGAAAGGTCCTATCGTTCGGCGATGGGGCGACAAGGAGGACGAGCGGATGCCCGCGAAGGTCTTTGGATTTTTTGGCCGAGCCGGTGGAGTCCACCCATTCGAAGTCCGGCGAGGGCCTTGGCACCTCGGCGCGGAGTGGTCTTGCCAGAAGAAGTGCGAGGCCCGCGAGGAAAAGAAAAGTTTTCATACTTTCATCAACTCCGCTTCCTTCGCAGCGACGACCTTCTCGATCTCGGCGACGGCTTTGTCCGTGAGTTTTTGGACATCCGCCTCGGAGTCAGTCAGCTCATCTTCGGATATTTTGGCATCTTTCTCTAGCTTCTTGGCGTTTTCGATAGCGGTCCGTCGGCAAGCGCGCACACGGACTCGGGATTCCTCGGCGATGCCTTTCACCGTGCGGGTCAACTCGCGACGACGCTCTTCGGAAAGCTCGGGGATCGGAAGGCGGATCACCTTGCCATCAGCGGCTGGAGTGATGCCGATGCGGGATTCGTTGATCGCGCGTTCGATGTCGCGCGTGGTCGAAGCGTCGAAGGGTTGGATGACGAGCAGGCGCGGTTCCGGTGAGGTGATGAGCGCAAGTTGCTTGAGCTTCATCGAGGTGCCGTAGCTCTGCACTAGGACGTCCAGATTTTCGACAAGGGCTGGAGACGCTTTGCCTGTGCGGATCGAGAGAAATTCATGCGCCATGAACTCCACGGCTTTTTCCATGCTCTCTTCGGCTTCAAAAAGGATTTCTTCGAGTGTCATAGTGTTGATTCTGGTTTGTCGGAGACGAGGGTGCCAACGGTTTCGCCGGTGATCGCAAGGCGAATATTATCGGGCTTGTTCATGTCAAAAACAATGATGGGCATCTTGTTGTCCATGCAGAGGCTGAATGCGGTGGAGTCCATCACTGCCAAGCGGCGCGAGAGGGCTTCTGTATACGTAATGTGGGAAAATCGCTTGGCGTCTGGGTTTTTAACGGGATCGGAATCGTAGATGCCGTCGACTTTCGTCGCTTTGAGGATCACTTGGGCCCCGATCTCGGCGGCACGCAGGGCAGCAGTCGTGTCGGTCGAGAAAAACGGGTTGCCTGTTCCGGCCACGAAGATGACGACACGACCAAGTTCCAAATGGCGGGTGGCGCGGCGGAGAATGAATGGCTCGGCGACATTCTGCATCTCGATGGCGGTCTGGACGCGGACCGGAACGCCTTGCGCCTCGAGCGCGCTCATGAGGGCGAGGCCGTTGATGACCGTGGCCAGCATGCCCATGTAGTCTGCTGTGGTGCGATCCATCCCACGATGGCTAGCCGCGAGGCCGCGCCAGATGTTGCCGCCACCAATCACGATGGCCAACTCGACACCGAGTTTCTGGGCCTCGGCGACCTGCGTCGCGATGCGCGCGACGATTTCAGGATGGATACTATCGCGGCTGCCCGGCTCACGTAGAACCTCGCCGCTGAGTTTGAGAACGACCCGTTTGTAGCGAACTGGAGATGGTTGAGACATGCGAAATTGCCGACCATCAAACCGCATCAGACGGCTGGAGGAAAGGACAAATCCAACGACGTTCCGACCGGCATCGGAAATCCCCGCAAAAGTTCCCCCGCATTCAGGCGCTTGCGACCCTCGAGTTGGACTGTGATCAACCTCAGCGAGCCTGACCCAGCGGCCACGAGAAGCCCGTCGTTTCCGGATTCCAGGATTTCACCCGCCGCGCCGCTGGCTTCGCAGGCAGCGGCCTCGTGGATTTTTAGGAGGTGTCCACCCCAGCGCGCATAGGCCCCAGGCCATGGCGACATCGCACGAACACGCAAGGCGAGCTTCGCGGCGGGTTGCTGCCAGTCGAGCCAACCGTCGGTTTTTTTCATCTTCGAAGCATGAGTGGCCAGAGCAGGGTCTTGAGGAATCCGTGGTGCCTTACATGATTCAAGAAGCTCAAGCGCACGGAAAAGGGCCGGCGCTGCCACGCTTGCAAGGCGGTCGTGAAGCTCGCCCGCCGTTTCCGTCGGCAGAATGGCGAAGCGTTCTTCCAAGAGAATATCACCCGTATCGAGGCCCTCATCCATATACATGACCGTGATGCCCGTGTCGGCGTCGCCCGCAAGAATCGCCGCTTGGATCGGGGAAGCTCCCCGGTGGCGCGGAAGGAGAGAGGCGTGGAGATTCAAGCAGGCCAGCTTTGGGATCGCCAACACCTCTGGGGACAAAAGTTGACCATAGGCCACGACCACCACCACATCGGGATTCCATGCACGGAGGGCGGCCACGGATTCCTCGCTCCGAAGGCGGACGGGTTGCTCAACGGGAATCCCTCTCTCGAGCGCAAGCAGCTTGATCGCCGATGCTCGAGGCTTCATATCGCGCCCAGCGGGCTTGTCCGGTTGGGTGATCACCGCGCAGACCTCGTGTTTTTCGGAGTCGAGCAGCGCCCTCAAAGCCGGCGTTCCGATGTCCCCCGTGCCACAAAAAACAATACGCATGGGATCAAATGAGAAACCGCGATGGACCCGACGCGGGCCGCGAAGCGCGCGAAACTATCAACTCGCCTTCCGTGACCTCGCGTTGACCGAGCGAGGATGCGCAACCGGTGCAGAGGTAATCGTAAATCTCCTTGTCCGGCAGAACGAGCAGGAGCTTTTCACGGACAGGCATGGCTTTGCTGCACTTTTGACAATAGAGCGACGAGGCGCGGAAGCTTTCGAATTGCTGCATGTTGAGATAATGGAATCAGGCTTCCCTCTTCACGATGGAAGCCCCTCAAACTCTAGCGCCCAAAAACGCGAAATCAATGCCGGATGCCCAAGGCTTTTGGCTTTGGGAAAATCAATGATCTGTTTTGAAATCGTAAGGGTTCATGAAACTTTTCGCGACCAAGCGATCCTGATACTTTCTCTCCTACTGCGGGTTGATTCCTTTATTCTTTCATTTCCAAATCTTCCAGCGCATTAGAACGCCACGTTCAGGCCAACGCTCACCATCTTGCTTTGGTTCGTTAGAAAAACCTTTCATTCAAGATAATTTGTTCTTTACTATTTAAACAACGCGTTGTTTTGTTTATCGTAATTTTAAATGAAGCGCATCTTTTCCAATTTTTTAGCGTCATGGCTTGAATTCGAGCGACGTAAACCGCTGATCCTGCGTGGGGCGCGTCAGGTGGGAAAGACATGGTTGGTGAGGGAATTGGCGAGGGCGAGTGGTCGGACACTTTTGGAAGTGAATTTTGATCGCAACCCCGAGTATGTGCGGATTTTTCGAGAGGAGGGCAGCGGTCCCAGGCGATGGATCGATGATCTTGGACTGAGAACTGGCGTGGAGGCTCCGGCCGAGGGGTTGATTTTATTTTTGGATGAAATCCAGACGGCGCCGGAGGTGTTGGCGAAGCTGCGGTGGTTTGCCGAGGAAATGCCGGAGTTGCCGGTGATCGCGGCGGGGTCGTTGTTGGAATTCGCGCTTCGGGATTTTGAATACAGCATGCCAGTGGGCCGGGTATCTTATGCCTTTGTCGAGCCCCTGACGTTTCCGGAATTCTTGCAGGCGCATGGTCAAGAGCGGCTGCTTCAGCGCTTGGCAGAGTGGACGCCCGGCCTTCCGCTGGGCGAAGCCGCTCATGCGCAGGCGATGGAATATTATGACCGGTATCTCATGATCGGTGGTATGCCCGAGGTCGTGGCGGCTGATGCGGCGGGCGCGCAGGCCAGCGAGTGTCGCCGACTTCAACGCGATCTGATCCAAACCTACCGAAACGACTTTGCCAAATACTCCGGCCGGATGGATCGTCGGATTTTGGACGATGTCCTGCGCGGCGTTGTCGATCAATTGGGACGCAAGTTCATCTACAGCCATGTGAGCAGCGAGGTGAAACACCAGCAGGCCAAGCGCGCGCTCGATTTGCTCTGCATGGCGCAACTCTGCGACAAGATTCCCCATGCGGAGTGCAACGGTGTGCCGTTGGCTGGGAAAATCAATGACCGCTTGCAAAAAGTGGCGCTCCTCGATGTGGGATTAGCTCACGGACTCTGGAACACTCCGGCCGGCAATTCCTTTCCGCGCTGGACGGATGTGGCGGCATCCCTGCGCGGTGGACTCAGCGAACAAGGCGTCGCCCAACAACTCCGTGCCGCCATGGGTGAACCCACCCGACGCGGGCAACTTTTCCACTGGAGGCGGGAAAACGGCCGAGTCGGCGAGATCGACCTTGTGTTGGAATGCCATGGCCGGATCGTGCCGGTGGAGACCAAAAGCGGCGCCGCCGGAGCCATGAAGAGTCTACATCAATTCATGCACGACAAGTCGCTTACCCTCGCCGTTCGCATAGATCGAAATCCCCCGAGTCTCCAGAAAATGCAGGTCAAAACCACCCTCGGCGATCCCGTGGAATACCAACTCCTCAACCTCCCGCACTACCTCGCGTGGAGGACTCCAGCGCTTGTGGAGTTTTTGAGATAAGAAGTTTTCCAGATGCAGTTCGGAACAGAAGGTTCGTCAATTAATACAGCGAATCTTCTTGCAACCCGCTCGGGGACTTGCTTTCTCAAGGGCTTCACTTTTCCAAAAACAACTAAATCCACCACTTTATGACTGATACGACCATTCTTTCCATTCGCGCCCGCCAGATCCTTGATTCCCGTGGCAATCCCACCATCGAGGCGGACGTCGAGCTCGCAGGCGGCGCCATCGGTCGCGCTGCTGTCCCAAGCGGAGCGAGCACCGGTGAGCATGAAGCCGTCGAGCTTCGTGATGGCGATAAGGCCAAATACCTCGGCAAGGGTGTGAACAAAGCCGTTCTCAACGTCTCCAAATTCCTCGCACCAGCCCTCATCGGCATCGATGCCGCTGACCAAGTCTCGGTGGACAAAACCATGATCGCTGTGGATGGCACCCCGACGAAGAAAAAAATCGGCGCCAACGCGATCTTGGCCGTTTCTCTCGCCAGCGCGAAAGCTGCTGCAGCCCAAATCGGCCAGCCACTTTATAAATACCTCGGTGGACCAAACGCTAAAGTTCTCCCTGTGCCGATGATGAATATCCTCAACGGCGGCGCGCATAGCGACGCCCCGATCGACTTCCAAGAATTCATGATCGTTCCTAAAGAGTTCTCGACCTTCTCCGAAGCCCTTCGCGCCGGAACCGAGATTTTCCACGCCCTCAAAGCCGAACTCAAAAAACGCGGACTTTCCACCGCCATCGGTGACGAAGGTGGATTTGCCCCTGCGCTTTCTTCCGCCGAGGACGCCTTGGAATCCATCGCCAAAGCCGTCAAAGCCGCTGGATACAAATTCGGCAAAGAAATCTTCGTCGCGCTTGATTGCGCCTCGAGCGAGTTCTACGACGCCGCCAAAAAATCCTACGTCTTCAAAAAATCCGACGGATCCAAGCGCAACGCCGATGAACTCGTCGCCTACTACCAAGGCCTTTGCGCGAAATACCCGATCATTTCCATCGAAGACGGCTGCGCTGAGAACGACTGGGTCGGCTGGAAAAAACTCACCGACGCACTAGGATCCACGACTCAACTCGTCGGCGACGATCTTTTTGTGACCAACGTCGACTTCCTCCAAAAGGGAATCAACCAAGGTGTGGCCAACTCGATCCTGGTGAAGGTTAACCAAATCGGTACACTCACGGAAACCCTCGACGCCATCGAGCTGGCCAAGGAAAACCGCTACACCGCCGTCATCAGTCACCGCTCGGGCGAGACCGAAGACGTCACCATCGCGGACATCGCCGTGGCTACGAATGCAGGCCAGATCAAGACCGGTTCCCTCTGCCGCACCGATCGCGTGGCGAAATACAATCAACTCCTCCGTATCGAAGAGGAACTCGGCGACAACGCCATTTTCGGGGGCAAGATGCGCTAGCGCTCTTTCCGGCAGCTTTAAGGCCCTTCTTTCCTTTTGGAAGAGAAGGGTCCGCCGCCGGGCCAATTTGAAAACTCTCTTTTTCCATCCCCCCAATCGTTCGACGCAATTCCATCTGCGTCGCAAAGGTCGGCTTGTATTCAAGCTCTTTCTTGCAGCCTACCACACGTTCCATTTGCTCACGGAATGTTCCTGTCTTAGTATCCTTTTTTAATTTATGTCCGGTCTTACACTTGAAATCTTTTTAATCCTCGGCCTGCTCCTTGCAAACGGCTTGTTCGCCATGGCGGAGATCGCGGTGGTCGCATCTCGCAAGGCCAGGCTCAAAACCATGATCGAGGAAGGTAGCGCAGGAGCCAAGTTGGCCCTCGCTCTCTCGAATGCCCCTGGCAAATTCCTCTCCACCGTTCAGGTCGGCATCACTCTGGTGGGTGTTCTCGCCGGCGCGCTCGGCGGTGGCCGCATCGCGGAAAAACTCAGCCCTAAAATTGCGCAAATCCCCTTCCTTGCATCACAAGCAGATCTGATATCGTTTTTTATCGTCGTGGGCTTGATCACGTATCTCTCCGTGGTGATTGGCGAACTTCTTCCCAAACGCATCGCACTCAATAACCCCGAGCGGATTGCCTCCGCGATGGCAAAGCCGATGAACGGCCTCTCCGCCCTATTCTCGCCGATCGTGAATCTTCTCAACCTCACGAGCGATTCGCTCATGGCTGCACTAGGCATTCGGAAAAATAAAGAGTCCTCCGTTTCCGAGGAGGAGGTCCGCGTTTTGATCGACGAAGGCCTCAGCGCTGGGATTTTCAAGAAAGCCGAAAAGGAGATGGTGGAAAGCGTGTTCGACCTCGACGAGCAATCCGCCGGAAGCCTCATGACTCCACGCGCCCGCATGATCTGGCTCTCGCTTGATGATGAAGATGAGGAAAACTGGCGCCGTATCGCTGGCAGCGGGCATTCCCACTTTCCCGTTTATCAGGAAACCCGCGACAACGTGGTGGGCATGGTCTCGGTCAAATCCCTCTGGGCGAACCTTTCGCTCGCCGGTCGCGTGGAACTTCGCGCACTCGTGACCCCGCCGCTCTACGTTCCCAACGCGATGCCAGCCAGTAAGCTCATCGAAGAATTTAAAAAATCCGGCAAACACATCGCGCTTGTCGTGGATGAGTTCGGGGGATTGCAAGGTCTGGTGACCCTCAACGATGTGATGATGGCAATCGTGGGCAACCTGCCCGAGCGCGAGCAACGCCACGAACCCAAGGCCGTTCTGCGACAAGATGGAAGCTGGATCGTCGATGCCATGCTGGATATCGACGAAGCCAAGGACAGTCTCGGCATCGAGAAAGACCTCCCCGGGGAGGACGAGAACCGCTACTCCACACTCGGCGGATTCATGCTCTTCCGCTTAGGCCACCTGCCTCGCGAGGGGGAGAAATTCCAATGGGATCGCTTTGTGTTCGAAGTCATCGATATGGACCGCCAACGCATCGACAAGGTGCTGGTGACCCAAAAGGCCATGAAACTGGACGAACTGGAAGATGTGGACGAAAGCGAGGCCTAAGATAGATCGCTCCCATATTTTATGGGATAGAAACGCCCCCCCCTCTCCTCACGAGCAACAAAGCGTACACTACATGTTGGAGATGACTCCTCCGTGCGGCTTTCGTTTTCATTGCATTCTTGATAGCGCGTAATAGGGCTGCCGTTGCAGAATACTGCCGACTTCGAATAAACACAAAACCTCAACAGAAGTGGGATGCGGAATAATGGCGCTCCTCCATTTGCAGTGGTGCTGTGGGAGCCGTGACAACGGCCTTCCCCTTTTCGTTAAGCGCTCTTTGGGCTCTCTGGCCTTGGTTTGACTTCAGGGAGGGAGACCGTTGAATTTTATTTCTCCTTCTTCGCCAAAAAAAGTTACCTGCTTTAACTGCAAGTTTATTGCATTTAATAGTTGACTGTTATCGAGCGACCCCTTATTGCAAGTGGCATGCATCTAAACTTGACGGATGCGATCCATAATCATGAAAATAAATTCCTCTGAATCGACGCCTTTAACACCGAAAAAGCTCCCCGTGACAGTGCTTTCTGGCTTTTTGGGAGCGGGAAAGACAACGCTGCTCAATCATGTGCTCAACAACCGTGAGGGACTGCGCGTGGCGGTGATCGTGAATGACATGAGCGAGGTGAATATTGATGCCGAGCTTGTTCGCGAGGGCGGGGCGGAGCTGAGCCGCACGGAGGAAAAACTCGTTGAAATGAGCAATGGCTGCATCTGCTGCACGCTGCGTGATGATTTGTTGAAAGAGGTGGGCCGCCTCGCGAAGGAAGGGCGCTTCGACTACCTCTTGATCGAGTCCACCGGCATTTCCGAGCCGCTCCCTGTCGCGCAAACCTTCACCTTTGCGGACGAGAGCGGAACCGGACTTCAAGACATCACCCGCCTCGACACCATGGTCACGGTTGTGGACGCCGCCAATTTTCTCGAGCACTACGAGGGGGGTGATTCCTTGAAGGAAAAAAACCTCGCCCTTGGCGAAGAGGACGAGCGCACGATCTCGGATCTTTTTGTGGATCAGGTCGAGTTCGCGGATGTGATTCTTGTTAACAAAACCGACTTGGTTACCGCAGACGAACTCGAGGAGCTTCGCTCAATCCTGCACCATTTGAATCCGGTTGCAGAAATCATCGAGTCGCATCGTGGGCGCATACCGCTGGAACGCATCCTCAACACAGGCCGCTTCGACATGGAAAAGGCCCAAGCCTCGGCGGGTTGGCTCCGAGAATTGAACAACGAGCACACGCCGGAAACCGAGGAATACGGGATAGGCAGCTTTGTTTTCCGCGCTCGGCGGCCATTTCATCCCAAGCGCTTTTGGGATTTCATCCACACCGAGCGCCCCGGGCTTCTTCGCTCGAAAGGTTACTTCTGGCTCGCCAGCCGGAACAACATGATCGGACTTTGGTCGCAGGCCGGCGGCAGTGCCGAATACCGCCCCGCCGGCTTCTGGTGGGCCGCCGAGCCGAAATCCAGTTGGCCCGATGATGACGACACCTGGCGCTCGATCATGAAGGATTGGCAGGACCCCTACGGCGACCGGCGGCAGATGCTCGTTTACATCGGCCAGGATCTCGAAAAAGAAAAACTCCTCGCCGAGCTGGAAGCCTGCCTGCTCAACGACCGAGAACTCGCCATGGGCGAGGACAGGTGGGCCAAGTTTCGCGACCCGTTTCCAGAGTGGGTTGTTGAGCCAAAAGAACACCGACACGAACATTAACCCAACAAATATTATGACTACAAATCGCACGCCAGTCACCGTCCTCACGGGATTCCTTGGAGCCGGAAAAACCACGCTCCTCAACCACATTCTCACCGCGAACCACGGCAAACGAATTGCTGTTATCGAAAACGAATTCGGCGAGATCGGCATCGACCACGAGCTCGTCATCGATGCCGAGGAGGAGATTTTCGAAATGAACAACGGCTGCATCTGCTGCACCGTGCGCGGGGACTTGATTCGTATCCTCGGCCGTCTTGGAAAGATGCGGGACAAGTTCGACCACATCCTCATTGAAACCACTGGCCTCGCCGACCCCGGCCCAGTCGTTCAAACCTTCTTCGTCGATCCTGAAGTGGGTGAAAAATTCCATGTCAACGCGGTGGTCACGCTCGTGGATGCCAAGCACATCTGGCAGCACCTCGATGACTCCGACGAAGCCAAGGAGCAAGTCGCCTTTGCCGATGTCATCATCCTCAACAAAACCGACCTCGTTCCCACTGCGGACCTCGATCGTCTGGAGGCCCGCATCAAGGGAATGAACGGCGTCGCCCGTTTCCACCGCACCCGAAATGCGGTGATCGAGATCGACAAGGTCCTCGATGTCGGAGGCTTCAATCTCGAGAACGC
>JBILZC010000051.1:0-16527 GCA_044377415.1 Terrimicrobiaceae bacterium
CTCGACGGCGACTCGGGGAAAATCGTGGCCTCCGCCAGCAAGTCCTACGATCTCATCGAGGGCTTGCCTGCTGGTCACGCGGAGCAAGATCCAGCCATCTGGTGGGACGCGCTCTGCGAGACCGTCACCAAGGTCCTCTCCGATCTCGGATCTAGAAAATCCGAGGTCGGCGGGATCGGCGTCTCCGGACAGCAACACGGCTTCGTGCCGCTCGATGCCAATCATCAAGTCATCCGTCCTGCCAAACTCTGGTGCGACACGTCGACCACCGCGCAATGCGATGAAATCCGTGCCAAACTCGGTGGGCGTGAAAAAACCATCGAAATCGCCGGAAACGACATCCTGCCGGGATTCACCGCGCCAAAAATTCTTTGGCTCAAACAAAACGAGCCCGCGAATTTTGCCCGTCTAGCCCATGTCGCGCTGCCGCATGACTTCCTCAATCTGAAGCTCACCGGCGTGCTCCGCATGGAATTTGGTGACGCCTCGGGAACGGCGTTGATGGATGTTCGTGCCCGCACTTGGTGCCGGAAAGTTTGTGATGCCATCGATCCCCGCCTGATGGAAATGCTCCCATCGCTTGGATCTTCGCTGGAGCGCGCAGGAACGCTCCTGCCTTTGCTGGCTGCGGAGTGGGGGCTTTCTCCAAAGATCGTTGTGAGCAGCGGGGGAGGGGACAACATGATGGCCGCCATCGGCACGGCAAACACAACCCCAGGTGTTGTCACTGCCAGCCTCGGAACTAGCGGCACGATTTTCGCCTGCGCCGACAAGCCTGTCATCGATTCGCATGGCGAGATCGCTGCGTTCTGTGACAGTGCCGATCACTGGATGCCGCTTCTTTGCACGATGAATGTTACGGTGGCTACCGAGGCGTTTCGTCATCTCTTCGGCTGGGATCACACCCGCATGGATGCCGAAATTTCCAGCGTGCCTCCAGGGGCCGATGGGCTTCTTTTCCTTCCCTATCTGCAAGGCGAGCGGACCCCGAACCTGCCTCACGGCTGCGGTGTCCTTCACGGAATGACGACTTCCAATCTCACGCCTGCCCACATGGCGCGCGCCGCGATGGAGGGCGTGACCCTCGGCATGGCCTACGGCCTCCGCCGCATGGAATCCCTTGGCCTCAAGCCGACCGAAATCCGTCTCACCGGCGGTGGAAGCCAAAGCCCAGTCTGGCGTCAAATCCTTGCCGATGTCTTCGGGTATCCGGTGGTCACCATGGAGAGTGCTGAAGGTGCCGCGCTCGGTGCCGCCATCCAAGCCCTGCAAGCGGCCACGCCCGGATCCTCTCTGGATGCCCTCGCCGCGCAATGCAGCCCAGTGCGGGAGGGCACTCGCCTCGAATCCAAGCGTGCCGATTTCTACGCCGGCTTGCTGGAACGCCAAAACGCCCTTCGCGAAAAAATCATGCCTCGTTAGTGGGGCGAGATTTACTGAGGTTCAAAAGTTCTATGAAAAAAATTCCGTCGCCATCTCTTGTCGCGCGGTTGGCTTCGCTTTGGCTGATAGGGTTTGCCCCTGGGCTCGCCGCCCAATCCGCGCCCGCCGAGCCGTCTGGCTTGCCCTTTCGTAATCCCGAACTGCCTGTCGCACAGCGCGTGGACGATTTGATCGGCCGCTTCACCGTGGAAGAAAAAATCTCCCAGTTGATGATGGCGAGCCCTGCCATTCCCCGACTCGACATTCCCGAGTATGATTGGTGGAACGAGGCGCTGCACGGTGTGGCGCGAAATGGCATCGCCACCGTATTTCCTCAGGCCGTCGGTTTCGCTGCGACATGGAATCCCGAACTCATCCAACGCATGGCCGATGCCATTTCCACCGAGGCTCGTGCCAAGAACAACGAGGCCATTGCTAAAAGTGGGGGCGGTTCCAAGAAATTTGGCGGGCTGACCATCTGGTCTCCCAATATCAATATTTTCCGTGATCCACGCTGGGGTCGTGGACAAGAAACCTACGGCGAAGATCCGTTTCTGACGGGACGCTACGGCGTAGCCTTTGTGCGTGGCTTGCAAGGAAACGACCCGAACTACTTGAAGACCGTGGCGACGATTAAGCATTTCGCCGTGCATAGCGGACCGGAACCGGAGCGCCACGAATTTGACGCTCTCGTGTCCGAGCGCGATTTGCGCGAAACCTACCTGCCGGCCTTCGAGGTTGGCATCCGCGAGGGCGATGCGAAGTCACTTATGAGCGCCTACAACGCCGTGAATGGGATTCCCGCCTCGGGTCACAAAATGTTGCTCACGGATATCCTTCGCGATGAATGGGGTTTTCGCGGTGCGGTGGTCGGTGATGTGGATAGCGTTGCGGACATATGGAAGCCCACGGCCCATGCTTATGCCAAGGACGCGGCCGAGGCGAGCTCCATAGCCATCAAGGCCGGAAACGACCTTTGCAGCGGCATAACATACAAGGCACTGCCGGACGCGCTGAAGCGTGGCCTGATCACCGAGAAGGAACTCGATGAGGCCCTGCGCCGGTTATTCGTATTGCGCTTCCAGTTGGGGCAATTTGATCCCGCCTCGCGCGTTCCCTACCGGAGTATTCCTATCTCTGAAAACGCTTCGCCGGCGCACGACCAACTGGCGATGGAAGTCGCGCAGCAGAGTCTCGTTTTGCTGAAAAACGACGGCACTTTGCCATGGAATCCCAAGGACTTGAAAACCGTGGCCGTGATCGGACCAACGGGTGATGAAGCCTCCGCTTTGATCGGCAATTACAACGGCATACCAAGACGCGAGGTTACGCTCGCCCAAGGCATCAAAGCCAAATTGGAACCGCTGGGTGTGAAAGTGTTGACGGATTGCTCCCTCCCGTTGGTCAAAGGGTATCGCATTAACGGTCAACCATTGCCGGAGGGAGTCTTGTTTACGGATGACTCCCGCAGTCAACAGGGAATGAAAGGCGAAGTGTTCAATAACAGGCTATTCGAGGGCGAACCGATCGCGACTCGAACGGACAAGAAGATCGACCTTCTGTGGCACGACATGTATCCGGTCCCCGAAATTCCCTCCCGCGATGCCTCGGTTCGCTGGAGTGGGGTTTTGGTTCCGCAAAAATCGGGCGATCATATCCTGAGCCTCGCCGTCGAAGGCAGGGTGCGCTTGTTCGTGGATGACAAACTGGTCATTAACGGGATGAGCAAGCCTATGAACCGCACGGAGAGCGCCGAGTTGTCACTCAACGCCGGCCAAGCCTACAAGGTGCGCATCGAGTTCGCGCAGTTCATGGCTCGGGCGCGAATCCAGTTCGGTTGGCGGATGCCGGGGCTCGATGATTCGATGGATCGCGCGCTGGCCCTTGCGAAGGAGGCGGACCACATCGTTTTGACCCTTGGGCTGACCGCTGATCTGGAAGGCGAGGAGATGACCGTGAGCGCGGAGGGCTTTAATGGTGGGGATCGCACTTCGATCGTTCTGCCAGCCATCCAGCGTGAACTCCTTGAGAAGGTTTCGGCTCTCAAGAAACCCACCGTGGTCGTCCTCACCTGCGGTAGCGCGGTGAGCTTCGATCCAGACCAAGCCAATGCGGTATTGAACTGCTGGTATTACGGCCAGCGCGGCGCGGATGCCGTTGCCGGGGCTTTGATAGGCGAAACCAGCCCCGCCGGTCGCCTGCCGATCACTTTTTATCGAAACGACAGCGACCTGCCGCCTTTCGGGGATTACTCGATGGCCAACCGCACCTACCGCTATTTCACGGGCAAGCCTCTGTTCGCCTTCGGCCACGGCTTGAGCTACACGACTTTCGATTACCAGAAGCTCACGCTTTCATCCCCGACCGCCAAGCCCGACGAGACCATCACAGCCACGGTCACCGTGCGCAATTCCGGCAAACGGGATAGTGATGAGGTCGTTCAGCTTTATGTCACCGCTATCAAACCTCCCGTGTCGATGCCGCTTCGCCAGTTGATCGGCTTCAAGCGCGAAACCATCAAGGCGGGTGAAACAAAAACGGTCGAAATCGCCGTTCCTGCCCAACTGCTGCGCCGTTGGGACGATGTTGCAAAGCGCTATGTGGTTGACCCAGGTGCTTACCGCATTGCTGCCGGACCAGCTTCCGACCAGGCGCCGCTGGATGCCGAGTTGGTCATCGTCTCGAGCAAATGAGCCAGGAGAAGAGCGTGTGACGAAGCATTTGAGTTTGCTTGTCACACGGGTCGGTGCCGGTCTGTATGGCCTGCAGGAACAGAAATTCCGTTGGCCGCTCGAGATTTTGGCGAATCCAGCGCAATGATCGTGGTATACGGCGTTGTCTTGCTTTATGACGTCAGCTAACTTTGGGATACTGAAAAAAATCTGTCAGTCTCAATCTCTCTCCCACGAAACATGAAATTCCAAAATCCCAGCGCGGATGTCTTCATTCCGGATGGCAAACCGGCGGCGGATGCGCTGGCCCGCGTCACGCATCTGGGCATCGGCGCGCACCAAGACGACTTGGAATTTATGGCTTTCCACGGTATCCTCACGTGCTTCGGGCAAGAGGACAAATGGTTCGGCGGCGTCACTTGCACGAGCGGCGCGGGCAGTTCGCGAACTGGCCGCTATGCGGCGCTCAATAATACCGAAATGGCGACCATCCGTCGGCAGGAGCAAAATAAAGCTGCCGTCCTCGGCCGGTTCGGCACGATGATTCAACTCGATTACGATAGTGACGCCGTCAAAAGGCCGTCGTCCCTCGATTTGAAGAATGATTTGAAGGCCATCTTGAGTGCAACGCAGCCCGAGGTCGTCTACACACACAACCCTGCGGACAAGCATGACACGCACATCGGCATAGTGGTGGCGGCACTGCAGGCCATGCGTGAGTTGCCGCGTGAGCAGCGACCCAAGCAGGTGATTGGCTGCGAAGTTTGGCGCGACCTCGACTGGCTTCTCGACTCCGAGAAAGTGGTGATGGATGTCAGCGGGCACGACGATCTCGCGGCCGAGCTCAATGGCGTGTTTGCCTCGCAAATCGGCGGCGGCAAACGATACGACCTCGCCACGCTAGGCCGGCGCGCGGCCAATGCGACATTCTTCAACTCGCATGCGACCGATCACAGCACGCAGGTGATTTTCGGCATGGATCTCACGCCCATCGTGGCGGACGAGTCCAAGGATATCTTGGATTTCGTTTGTGCACATATCGAGCGCTTCCACGCTGATGTTCGTCAGAAACTCGCTGAACGACTCGGACGAGCGTAATGGAAATTATCATTCAACCCGAAGCTGACGAGGCCGAGTGCATTCGTTGGGCGAATGTGGCTTCTATCCATCGGATCCGTTTATCTCGAAAATCAGCTACCCGTCGCTGGATCGGTGTTTTTTGCGATAGGCTGCAGGGGATTCCCTTGTGACTTTTTTGAATACTCTACTCATGTAAAAACGGTTCACGAAACCGGTTTTTTCCGCAATCTCGTCCAAGGATTTGCTTGTGTGGAGAAGCAAGGCGGCCGCCTCCCTCACGCGGATTTCCCTCACATACTTTGAAGGAGTGGTGCTGTGAAACTTTCGGAACTCCTCGGCCAACTTGGAGGTGCTAATTTTTGCTACACGTGACAGTTGCTTGATCGTGAGATCGTCGTCGTAGTGCTCTTCAATGTGGCGCTGTGTCTGGAGCAGATGCTCGGGAATAACGGGATTCCAAACCAACTCACGTCTTGCCAGCACGGTCAAAACCAAGGCCTTCGTCAGGCGGAAATTCCGGTCGGTCGGTAGAAGGTTCTTCACCTCGAGAATCGCTTCCTTCAGCTCCTGAGCGAGCGCCAACTCGGCAGCGCTGGGTTGAAATGCGAGCGCCCCAACCATCTTTTTCGACAACTTCCTAGAGACACTGAAGTGCACCCAGAGCGAGGGGGACGGTTTGGTCGGTTGGCAGTGGAAGAGTTGGTGCGGCGGTATCACCACGATCCGATCTGAATTCAACTCCACCACTTCCTTCTCAAAGACGACGCTATGGCCGGAATCGGTGTTGTAATAGAGGCGCCAGAATGGCCCGAATACCGATGGGAAATTCCAGTTTTGATTCGACTCCAAATAACCGCATTCATGAATCACCACTCCGCTCCGTGGAGAGTCAGACCAGAGCGGATCATGCCCGATGCCCACACCTGAAAATGGGGAATCATACGCCCCAATATTTTTGCGCTTCGAATCTCCTGCCGAACCTTTTTGGCGATTTTTGGAGCGCTGGGTTTTTGCGGTTTGGGCTTTTAGCGTCATTGTTGGCCTTGTGCGAATTGGTCGATATTTTTAAAAAAGACATATAAAAAGCAATGAGAATTCGATTTTAAAGGGTGCAATCTCGGCGTTATCTTCAGAAAAGATACAAAAAAAGAGTGTTCGGACATGGACATGACAAGTCACAGAAGGTATGAGAAGAAATTATGAAGCTACCCCCACCTTTTGCTAGACACGCGTTCGGCCTGCATTCCGCAGGCGCTCTTTCGCCTCTCTGTGAGCGGTTTGAAACACAAAACCGACCTTTTTTGATGCCATGATACTTCTCGGAATAGGACTTCATGCGTTGGGCGGGATTGCGGCCGCGAGTTGCTACATTTCCCAAAAAGGGGCTTCGAAATGGTCGTGGCAGACCTATTGGATCGTGTTCTGTTTGATGGCGTGGTTCATCATGCCGCTGGGCATTTGCGTATTCACCGTTCCGGATCTCGGTGCGGTCCTTCGCGAGGCGCCGCGCGATGTGGCGTTGAAGGTCTTTTTTTATGGGGCTCTGTATGGTTTCGGCGGCATGGCTTTTGCCTTGGCGATCCGGTGCATTGGCTTTTCGATGACCTACGGGATGGCGATCGGGATATCGGCGGTGTTCGGAACCGTGGTGCCTCAAGTGCTCGATGGAACGCTGGTGAGTAATTTTCAAAAACCCGGTGGCCTCATGGTATTGGTTGCGTTCCTTCTTTCGATGGTGGGCGTTGCCGTTTGTGGCAGGGCGGGTTTTCTTAAAGAGCGTGAAATTGCCGACAAGGGCGGCGACGGCACGGGCTTCGACATGAAGAAGGGCATCTGGCTCGTGGTGCTGGCGGGCATTCTTTCTGGAGTTTTTGGCGTGGGCGCGGCTGCGGGGCAGCCCATCGACACTATCGCCAGTCAGCACGGAGCGATGGCCGGTTTTGCTGGATACCCGAAGTATATCTTTCTCACGGGGGGCACGTTGCTGACGAATCTCATCTGGTGGCTCGTTGTGTGTGTTCGTCGCGGAACCTTGCGGGAGTTCATCTCGGTGCCCGGTGGCGTGAGTAGCCTGGCGTTTTGTTATTTGATGGCGGTGATCGGCGGCATGCTTTGGTTCATTCAATTCATCTTTTACGAATTGGGGCATGCGAACATGGGGAGCTTCAAATTCATCAGTTGGGGGATTCACATGGCGATGCTCGTGTTTTTCAGCTTCATCGTTGGTCTGGTGTTCCGTGAGTGGCACAGTTGCAAGCGCAAGACGATTGGTGTTCTGTTGGTAGGGCTTTCGATATTGGTTTGCTCGTTCGGCCTCATCACCTACGGCTCGTTGGTCGGGGAACGCGAGGCGGCAAAAGCCGGAGAGCCAACAGCGACGCAAGCCCACTAATTTTTATGAAAAGATACGGAAGCGTCATCGCGGTGAAGCCCGAAAAACTCGACGAATACAAGCGCCTGCATGCCGCCGCTTGGCCAGGGGTTTTGCGAATGATCCACGACTGCCATATCCGGAATTTTTCGATTTATTTCCGAAAGATGCCAGATGGCGCGCATTATCTTTTCAGCTACTTTGAATACATTGGCGAAGATTTTGACGCCGACATGGCCAACATGGCTGCCGACCCCGAAACCCAGCGCTGGTGGGAGGTCTGCATCCCGTGCCAGGATCCGCTCTCTGACCGCGCCTCGGGTCAATGGTGGGCGGATATGGAGGAAGTTTTTCACTGCGATTAAATTCAAACAAAAACCGCTATGAGTGACAACCACGCCAGCGCCACATTGAATCGTCGGTCCGCCGCCGCGACCGGCAAGCTACATTTCTTCCCTTCCTGTCCAGCAGACTGGGATGTGGATTTCAAATTACACGCGCCCGGACAGACGATTGTCGAAGGCGTCTTGAAGGGCGGCAAACTCGAGTCGCTCAAAGTCACTCCCGAGTCCCGTGCGAAAGACATCGTGAACTGGCTCGGAAAGGAAATGCCTTATGTGCCGCCGACGCTGGGTGACACCCAGTTTGAAAATCCCAAACCGAGTGCGAACCCTCCGCCAGCCTTGATTCAGGGCAAAAAAGTCACGACCTCCAGCCAATTCAACCAACCCGGCTACGAGGCCGCAAAAGCCTTGGATGGCGATCTAAGAACCCGCTGGGCCTCCGACTTCGCTGCGCGATCGGGTTGGCTCGAAGTCGACCTCGGCGAAGAAAAAGAAATCAGCCGCGTGAGGCTTTCGGAGGTCGAATGGCCGGAGACGCGGGAGTTTGCCATCGAGATCAAGCAAGGTGACGTGTGGAAAGAGGTCGCCCGCGGCACGACCATAGATAAGGAGAAGGAACTCAGCTTCCCGCCAGTCAAAGCCCAAGTTGTGAGACTGAATGTGCTCAAGGCTGAGCACGCGATCAACCTCAACGAATTTCAGGTGTTCGAGAAATAATCCTGACTATCCCCGAATCTCCGCCCGACTCGGTGTTGAAAAAATCCCTCAGCTTTCCTGTTTCCGGTAGTTGCGGGGCGTCATTTTGAAGCGCCTGCCGAAGACCGTGGCGAAATACTGGCTTGAATTAAAACCGCAATCCAACGCGATTGCGGTGATCTGGCGGTGTGGTTTTTTACGAATCTCGCGCGCGGCGTGGTGGAGTCGACACTGGATGAGGTAATCGATGCCTCCGGCGTTCACGAGGGATCGGCAGTGGGTACTGAATGCCGTCACTCCCATACCACAATGGGACGCCATCTGTGGCAGGGTCCAAGGCTCGCGGGCGCTCGAGAGGTTAGCTGCCAGATCCCGCAAGAAGAGATCTACCGTGTGCTGCGAGGCCAAGTGCGGGCTTTGAAAAGATTGTTGTTCGCCGAAGGCGATCAGGACTTCCACAAAAAGGCGGTTTAGCAGTGCCATTATGCGGGACTCGAGTCTGAGCGCCGGCCAGTGGTCGATGCACTCGCCAAGTCCACGAAAGACTTCGGCGATTTCGGGGGAAGCATCCCACACGGCGCTTGGGTTGTGGCGGAGTTTGTTTTCCAAGTTCTCACGGTCGTCATCGGTCATCGATAGCCAGCGCGGCCAGCGCCACTTTTGGTTCGGCCGCCGGACCCCGACATCGAGGATGAGCCAGTGAAGCTTTCCAGGCCCGATATTCGGCGCGCCGAGTTTGTGCAACTGCCACGGACGCGTCGTCGTGAAATTCCCGGGACGAAGTTCATAATTCTTCGACTCGACGGAAAAACTCATCGATCCCGTTTCGAGAAATGTGATTTCCAGACCTTCGTTGCGGTGGGGATCCATTCCCCAGTCCTGTGTGCCGACGCCGCTGAAATATCCGATACTGGTAATCCCCTGCAGTTGTTTTGGGGTAAGCTGGATGCCGGGATAATGACCCTTTGTAAGAGCGTGAAGCCGGATTTTGCCATCGCGCATAGCTGCGAATTGAGGAGCGCACGAATCTACTGCAAGGCGCGAGCCAGATTCGTTGTAGATCGCTTCGTAAGAACGCGGCATATTTTGTTCAATATCATTCACTGAATGATTCCGCAAGAAGCGGGTCGCGCTTTTCGATAGGATAATTCTTAGTCAGTTATCACCTCGAACAATCTTCCAACCAAACAAACCTTCCCATGACAACGATCGACTGGACTATTATCGCAACCTACCTCATTGCCGTTGTTGGCCTCGGCTGCTGGGCCGGTTGGAATGCGCGGCGGCAGGGCGCGCAGCACGGCGAGTCGGTTGCAGGCGATTATTTCATGGCCGCGCACACGCTCCGTTGGCCGGTGATCGGCCTCGCACTCTTCGCGACAAACATTTCCTGCGTCCATCTGATCAGCCTGGCTCAATCAGGATACGACTCGGGTCTGCTGAATGGGAATTTCGAGTGGATGGCTGCTTTCACGCTCATCCTGCTCGGGTTTTTCTTTGCACCGTTTTATCTCAAATCGAAAGTCGCGACGCTGCCGGATTTTCTGGAGCGCCGGTATTGCCGCGAGTGCCGTGATTGGCTGGCGGTCATTTCGATCTTGGCGGCGATTATTTTCCACATCGCGTTTCCGCTGGCGGCCGGATGGTTGATCCTTCACGACATTTTCGGCATTGGAAAATGGGAGTGTATTTTTCTGATGTGCCTCCTTACTGGTATCTACACCGTGACGGGCGGTCTTGCGGCCGTGGCGATCACGGAAACCATCCAGACCATCGTTCTTCTCGTGGGAGCTTTCATTCTGACTGCGTTCGCCTGGATGAAAACCGGCGGGTGGGTCGGCATGGTGGCCGCGCTGGAACCCGCAGCAGGTCTTGCTCCCGGATGTACGGACTCGCAAATGATGAGCATGCTCCGCCCGCACGGCGACGCCAGCGGAATGCCTTGGTATGCAATTTTCCTCGGCTACCCGGTGCTTGGCATCTGGTATTGGTGCGCGGATCAAACAATCGTTCAGCGCGTGCTCGGCGCGGAGAGCGAGAACGACGCCCGCGTGGGGGCGATTTTCTGCGGGCTTTTGAAAATCCTTCCCGTGTTCATTTTCATCGTTCCCGGCATCATGCTCTACACCAGCATCAAACAGGGCCACATTGATGGCGTTTATCAGGCCCGGGTCACTCACTTGGTAACCGACGCCAATGGAGACACGCTCCGCACGGTGGCGATCACCGGAGACAACCTTAAAGTTGATTCGATTCCACCAGTCACCCTCAAAACAGATGAGTCGCTCGACCTCTCCAAACTTGCACTCCCCGCTGGCAACGCCGAACTCGTGCTCGGGCCCGGAGTGACGGTCCAAAAAGACGCCTCGGGTGCGATTCTCAAACCGGAGGGGGTCACGGTGCTGCAATCCAAGGAAGTCTATGCCGTGATGATCCGGAAACTCCTTCCTGTCGGTGTGCTGGGAATCATCGCCGCCGCGCTCATGGCTGCGCTCATGGGCAATCTCTCCAGCGCCTCGAATTCCATCGCCACCATGGTGAGCTACGATGTGGTCAAACGCTTCCGCCCGCAGACCTCGGACAAAAAACTCGTCGTCGTGGGTCGCATTGCCACAGTCAGCTCGATCGCCCTCGGCATCGCCCTTGTCCCGCTCCTGGACCGCTACGAGAGCATCTTCAATGGCCTGAACGACATCATCGCCCACATGGCCCCACCGATCACCTGTGTTTTCGTGCTCGGCATTTTCCTGCCCGCCGCCTCGGCTGCCAGCGCGAAATGGACGATGTGGCTGGGATCGTTGATTGGAGCTGTCCTGTTCACCCTCAAAACCCTGAACACCTGGCAACCTGACACCTTCGCTTGGGTACCTTCCTTCGTAGCTAAAACGCCATTTATGATGATGGCTTTTTATATGTTCGTCGCGTGTGTCGCCATGCAATTGGCTCTCATGGTGATCTTCCCCAAGCAAGCGGGCGAGGATACCCAGCAGCTTTTCTGGCCCAAGCCGCTCGACGCGCTCAAGCACCCAGGATGGCCTGGCCTTGGCAACTACAAGGTCCTCGCCTCGATCGTCGTCCTCTCCGTGTTCGGGCTTTATCTCGTGTTTCGTTAACCTCTTTCACCATATGAAAAAAAACACACTTCCCCTCATCGCAATCAGCCTTGCCCTCAGCGCCTGCCAAACCATGAAAAAAGTCGACCCCATCCACGGAATCAGCAACCCGACACCCGAAGCCGCTGACAAGGCGAAAGTGAAATACTACGGCTCCATCATCGAACTCCGCCCCGAGAAAGAGAAGGAATACCGCGAACTCCATGCCAATGTTTGGCCCGAGGTCCGCGCCGCCATCGCGAAAGCAAACATTCGCAACTTCAACATCTATGTCACCGAGATCGCAGGGAAGCGACTTCTCGTCAGCCATTTTGAATACACTGGGACAAACCCCGAGGCGGATTTCGCGTCCATTGGAAAAGATCCCACGACCAAAAATAAATGGTGGCCGCTCACCGACGCCTGCCAGATTCGGTTGCCCGGAACCCCTGAGGGAAGCCAATGGCTCGGCATGGAGCAGGTCATGCATCTCGACTGATCACGCCAAATCTTTCCCTGAACCATGTCTGGACTCCTCAAAGACAAAACCATCTTCCTCACCGGCGGCTCGGCTGGAATTGGCCTCGAGTGCGCCAAGGCCTATGCCCGTGAGGGCGCGCGGGTGGCCCTGTGTTGTCCGGATTTGAAAGAGGCCCAAGAAGCCGCCCGCTCGCTCGGCGATAGCCACATCGGCTTGGCTTGTGATGTTTCCAATGGCGCGCAGGTTCGCGCCACGATCGACGAAATTCTCGCCAAGTTCGGCCGCCTTGACGCGATCCACAACAACGCAGGGATCGCCTCGCCCTCCGCTACTCTGCATGAAACCACCGAGGCCGAGTGGGATCGCCTTTTTGCCATCAATGTGAAGGGCGTTTACTGGACGGCGAAGCACGGCTTCGAGGCGCTCAAAGCCTCTCGCGGCTGCATCCTGAACACCAGTAGCCTGGTCGGAGAGATCGGCCAAGAGATCCACGCTGGCTACTCGGCCACCAAAGGCGCGATGAACGCCCTCACAAAATCCATGGCCCTCGACTACGCCGCCCACGGCATCCGGGTGAACGCCGTTTGCCCCGCCGGGGTCTGGACTCCGATGCTGCGCCAGTGGGCTTCCGAACAGCCCGACCCCGCCGGCATCTCCCGCTACCTGGATGACATCCACCCTCTTGGATTTTGCCCCGAGGGCGATGTTATCGCCGAGGCCTCTGTCTATCTCCTTTCGGAAAAAGCCCGTTTCGTCACCGGCCACCTCATGCATGTCACTGGGGGAGCAGAACTCGGCTATCGCCGCTAAAAATCTATGATCAAAAACATCACCACCCGCGACGCGCGCTTCCCGATTGGCTCCGGCCATGGCAGCGACGCCATCCACCGCGATCCCGTTTACTCCTACGCTTCCACGCTTCTCCACGACGACTCGGGACTCGTCGGTACCGGCCTCGCCTTCACTCTTGGCGAGGGAAACGATCTTGTGTGCCGTGCTGCGGAATTTTACGCCAAGCAACTTGTCGGCCGCGACATCGAGGAGGTCATGGCTGGCTTCGGGGAATTCCAGCGCAAGCTTTCGGACGAACAGCAATTCCGCTGGCTCGGCCCTCACAAGGGGTTGGTCCATCTCGCGCTCGCATCGGTGACGAACGCCTGCTGGGACCTCTGGGCGCGCAAACGCGGCGTGCCACTTTGGAAACTTCTGCTGGACCTCTCCGCTGACGAAATCCTCGCCACGCTGGATTTTTCCTATGTCACCGACGCCCTCTCTCTCGACGAGGCTCGTGCCTTGATCGAATCGCCCCGAGCCACCCGCAAGGATCGCGAGGGCATTTTGGATGCGGGCTACCCCGGTTACGACACCTCGATCGGTTGGTTCAACTACAGCGACGAGCAGGTCGCTGCGAATGTCGCCAAGTCGGCTGCCGAGGGCTTCACTGCTATGAAACTCAAGGTCGGCTCGCCCGACATCGCCAGGGATGTGCGCCGCGCGCGTCTCGTGCGGCAGGCGGCAGGAGACTCTGTTCGCCTGATGGTCGATGCCAACCAGCAATGGACGATCGCCCAATCCATCACCTTCTCGGAAGCCACGCGCGATTTAAATCTCTTCTGGCTCGAGGAGCCCACGCATCCCGACGATGTGCTCGGCCACCGCACCATCGCCGAGGCCATCGTCCCCGTGAAGGTCGCCGCCGGGGAGCACGTGCCCAATCGCATTCTCTTTAAAAACTACCTTCAGGCCGGTGCCATGGCGATCTGCCAAGTCGATGCCGTTCGCGTCGCGGGCGTGAGTGAGTTTTTGGTCATCAGCCTCCTTGCAAAAAAATTCGGCGTCCCCGTGATCCCGCATGTCGGCGACATGGGGCAAATCCACCAGCATCTCGTGTTGTTCAATCACATCGCCCTTGACCACGAGGCGATCTTCCTCGAGCACATCCCGCATTTGCAGGACCGCTTCACCGAACCTGTGAAAATCGTGGGCGCGCGCTACACCACTCCACGCCTGCCGGGAACCTCATGTGAGCTGAAACCTTGAAGTCCAACCCCGCTTCATGATCGACACGCATATCCACCTCCTCGAGCCGGCCCGCTTCACTTACGAGTGGACGAAAGGTTTTCCCGCGCTCACCGGTCGCTTCGACCTCTCGGACTATCAAAAAGCGTCCGCCGACACGGGGATTCAGGTCGGAGTTTTCATGGAGGTCGATTGCGAGGAATCCGCTGACGAGGCCCGCTATTTTTGCTCCCTCGCCGAGCAGCCCGGCTGCCTCATCCAAGCCGTCGTGGCTGCGGCGCGTCCCGAGTCGCCGGATTTCGAGCGGAATCTCGAGGCGATGGCCCATCCGCGTCTGACCGGCATCCGCCGCGTGCTCCACACCCAGCCCGACGAACTCTCCCAATCCTCCCTCTTTCGCGAAAATGTCAGCCGTCTCGGAGGGCTCGGCCTCTCATTCGATCTCTGTGTTCTTCAGCGCCAACTCCCGCTCGCCCTCGATCTCGTGCGCGCCTGTCCGCAAACCACCTTCATCCTCGATCACTGCGGCGTTCCTGAAATTTCCGCAAACGACGCCCCGGCCGGCGCGGGTTTTCTCGCCTGGGAAAAATCCATCCGCGCCTTGGCCGCCGAGCCGAATGTGAACGGCAAAATCTCCGGTATCACCGCCTACGCTCCCGAGCCGCTCCGCAACGCCGAAGGCCTCCGACCCTACATCGACACCATGCTCGAAGCCTTCGGTTCCTCCCGCCTCGTCTGGGGCGGCGACTGGCCGGTCGTGAACCTCGGGAATGGCCTCCTCGCATGGTCGAACATCACGCGCGACTTGCTCTCGGAGCTGACTCCCGACGAACGCACCCTGATCCTCTCCACCAATGCCAAAAAAATCTATCGCATCCCATGACCCAACCCACTGAAAACCCTATTGTCGTCGTCACCGGAGGAGGCTCCGGCATTGGGCGCGCCACCTCCATTGCAATGGCCGCGCAAGGATTCGATATTCGAATTTTTGACCTTTCCCCTGAAGGCGCTGAAGAAACCCTCGACCTTGTTCGCGGGGCCGGCGGCACGGGAGCCTTCAGCCAAGTCGATGTCTCGGATACCGAATCCGTTCGTGTGGCCTTTTCCGGTCTTCCCCGCCTCGATGCACTCATAAACAACGCCGGCGTCGCCCATGTGGGTAATGTCCTCGATGCGACACCCGAGGATATCGACCGCCTCTATCGCATCAATATCCGGGGCGTTTATCATTGTCTGCATTTTGGCCTGCCAGTCATGCTCCGCCATGGCGGCGGCAGCATTGTGAACCTCGCCTCGATTGCCTCGAAGGTCGGCATTCCCGACCGCTTCGCCTACAGCATGACCAAAGGGGCCGTGCTTTCCATGACCCTCTCGGTTGCACGCGATTTTGTGGACAAGGGCGTGCGGTGCAATTGCGTCTGTCCCGCTCGAGTTCACACTCCGTTCGTCGATGGATTTATTGCCAAAACCTACCCTGGCCACGAGGCGGAGATGTTTGCCAAGCTGTCCGCCGGACAGCCAATCGGCCGCATGGGGACGCCCTCCGAGGTCGCCTCCTTGATTGCCTACCTCTGTTCGCCACAAGCCTCGTTCATCACTGGCTCCGCCTACGATATTGATGGCGGGTTCACCCTTCTTCGCTAACACAACATGAAACTCATAAAATTTGGACCACAGGGCTCGGAGAAACCGGGCGTCATTCTCTCAAACGGAACAGCAATCGATGTCTCGGCCTTCACCCGCGATTTTGACGAAGCGTTTTTTGAATCCAGCGGTCTCGAGCGCCTCTCTGCTTGGCTCGAGATGAATTCCTCCAATGCTCCTCAGGTGCCTGCCGGCATCCGACTCGGCGCTCCCCTTGCGCGTCCCAGCAAGATCATTTGCATCGGCCTCAATTACAGCGACCATGCCAAGGAAAGCGGCATGGCTGTGCCAGTCGAGCCGATCATTTTCTTCAAATCCACCACCGCCCTCACTGGCCCGAATGATGGACTTGTGATTCCCGAAGGCTCCGAAAAAACCGACTGGGAGGTCGAGTTGGCGGTAGTGATTGGAAAAACCGCGCGCTCCGTATCCGAGGATGCGGCGATGGACTATGTCGCCGGATATGTGTTGCACAACGACTACAGCGAACGCGCATGGCAACTCGAGCGCGGAGGCCAATGGGTCAAAGGAAAAAGCGCCGACACTTTCGCGCCACTCGGTCCCTGGTTGGCAACGAAGGAGGAGATTCCCGATCCGCACATTCTGCGACTCTGGCTCAAGGTTAACGGCGAAATGAAACAAGACGGCACGACAGCCAATCTGATTTTCAAAATTCCTTTTTTAGTCAGCTACCTCAGCCGATTCA
>JBILZC010000118.1:0-5643 GCA_044377415.1 Terrimicrobiaceae bacterium
GAAAAACCTGAAACCTGAAACCTGAAACCTGAAACCTGAAACCTGAAACCTGAAACCTGAAACCTGAAACCTGAAACCTGAAACCTGAAACCTGAAACCTGAAACCTGAGACCTGAGACCTGAGACCTGAGACCTGAGACCTGAGACCTGAGACCTGAGACCTGAGACCTGAGACCTGAGACCTGAGACCTGAGACCTGAGACCTGAGACCTGAGACTGGAGACTGGAGACTGGACATGCCAGCGGGCGCCCTAGTAGCTCCTGCTATTCAACACTCATTTTCCGGTTTCAGGTTTCCCATTTCAGGTTTTCTTCTCACTCTTCCCTCATCTTGAGCATAACGCGGGCGGCGGCGCCGGAGCGGTGCATGGCGATGGCATCGTTGACCTTCTCGAGAGGGAAGGTGTGTGTGACGAGGCCGTCGAGACTCATTTTGCCTGCTTGGATGAGGTTAATGAGCCGGGGAATTTCTACATCAGGCGCAACACTGCCGCCGTGTGAACCTTTGAGGACTTTTTTGAAATGGAGCGGGAGCGTGTAAATGGAAACCTTTTCTCCCGCGCGCGGGACTCCGACAAGAATGGTGCGACCATCGGGATGAGTGAGATCATAGGCAAGCTCGATGACGCGGGCATTGCCGGTGGTATCGATGACAACATCAGCTCCAGATTTTCCAACGATCTCTCGGATTTTTTCGGCGAGAGCGCTACCTTCTGAGGCAGAGTTGAGCGTGTGAGTGAGGCCCCATTGTTTGGCCATGGCGAGCTTGGAATCATGGAGATCAATGCCGACGATGGGATGGGCGCTGACCATTTGTGCGGCTTGAGCTATATTTAAACCGACTCCACCGATTCCGAAAATAACGACATTTTGGCCGATTTTGAGTTGGGCATCATTGTTGATGACGCCAACAGCCGTAGTGACGGCACATCCGAAGAGTGGCGCACTGCGGAGGTCGAATTCGGAAGGAATCACGGTGAGGCGATTCTCAGAAACAATGGCTTCATCATTAAATGTGGTGACCCAACCAGCATTCACGGTCTTATTACCCCAACGGTATTTGGGTGCTTGGCATTGGAGTCCGCCACTCGGACGCCAGTGAAGAACGACATGATCACCAGGCTTCACGCGGGTCACCCCCTCCCCTACCCGCTCGACGATACCTGAACCCTCGTGTCCGAGGAGATGCGGAAGAAATTTATCTGGGCCTTTAGCAGCTTCGATCTCGTTGATCTGAGCGCCGCAAATTCCGCTGTAGTGGATACGGACATGCACTTGACCGAAGGTAAGTTGATCAGGCAACTCGAGTTCGGCGACTTCGAGCGGAGCATTGGATTGGACAAGGATGGCGGCGAGCATGGGAAAGAAAAACCTGAAACTGGAAACTTGAGACTGGAAACTTACTGTTTGTTAGTGGGGCTTGTTGGCGATTTTGTTGGCTTTGGTGCGTTTGGACATGGTGCCGAAGATGGAAATAAGTTCGTTTGTCTCTTTAATGAGGCTATCCGTTTTTTGGGGAGGAACGGAGCATTTTTCAGTGAGGAGTTCCAGCCAGAGCTGGGTTTCATCAGTCTCTTGAGCACAGCAATCGATTTTAGAAATGAACTCTTCGGGACTTCTGGCGCGTGAAGCTTCGCGATACTGAGCAGCCACAGATGTGCCAGAGCGGAGCATTTGGTTTCCAACAACGCGAACTTCATCTCTTCGCCTATCTAGGCTTACGAATAAGTCGATGATGGCGGCCGCGAACTCTTTGGTTCTGGCTCGCAAATCCTCTTTCCGCTTGGCCTCACTCATTTTCAGGTTTCCAGTCTCAGGTTTCCGGTTTCCGGTTTCAAAAATAAATAAACTCGTAGTCGCCGGTGTAGCCGAAGTGTTTGTAGAGCCAGATCCATTCGTCTTGGTCGAAGAAGGATTCACATGTGAGGGCCCAACACTGAACATTGAACAACTCCTGCTCGTTGCGATAGCTCTCGAGCATGATGTAGCCTTGTTTACCAACTCGCTGGATTTCGCCGAGGGCAGCTTGAAGCTCGAAGATACGAAGGTTGTGAAGGGTGGCGAGGGAGATAACAAGATCGAAGGATTTGTCCTCGAAGGGGTATGAATCTTGAGCACGGTGGATAAAGAGGTTCGCCTTGAGCTCAGGATGCACGCTAGCGAGCCCGTGCTTTGATATGTCGAATCCGACAATCTCGAGCCCAGGTTCAAGGAGTTGCATTTCGTAAAGGAGAAACCCTTTTCCACAACCGACATCGAGAACACGTGAACCAGCTTTGAGTCCATAGGTATCAATGAGAGCTTGGGCAACGGGCTTCCAGCGGCCCGCGAGATACTTGTATCCACCGTAGCCGAACCGACGGTCGCCATCCCAGTAATCGAACTCATATTCCTTGGCCTTCAGCATGCAGGCAACCTTGTCGTCGACCATCCGAGCGACAACATCGCGGTTGGTGGCTTTGTGAAGTGGAGTAACGAAATGACGGAGTTGGGACATAGGAAGAGAAATTTGAAACTTGAGACCTGAGACTGGAAAAATCAATGAGGCGTTTTGGCGATTTCGGTGATTGCTCGCGAGATCATCACATTCGCTCGAGCGAGTTGGCTTGCTAGAGAGCGGGAGGGATCGAGTGGGCGGTTAGGAAAGAAAGCATTGAGGCAGATGCAGGCCCATTTGATTTGGTAAAGGGGGGTGAGAAGGGCGAGGCGCCGATGAAGGGCGTTGGGATTACGAAAGAAGGGGATGGTTTTTTCGAGGAAAAGAGCGGCGAGGCTTTCCGGGAGGAGGCGGTCGGGTTGGTTGGTGAAGTCGATGAGGGTTTTTGCGGGGTCGTCCCAGCCGGCATATTCGAAATCGACATAGCGAAGTGTGCCGTCTGATTGCCGAAGGGCGTTGTGGAAGCCGAAGTCAGAGGGGGAGAGGCAGCGCTCTGAAGGAGCGAGAATTTCGTGGAGAGCGGAGTCTGGGAGAACTTCGATTCTTTTGCGGAGCTCGTGCCAGAGGGGAAGGAGAGTGTCGCGAATGAAGACCACGGCTTTCTCATGATCCTCGCTGGTGGACTGGATTTGCTGAAGGCGGTCGATGCGCGCGGCGGTGGTCTCGAGGTGTGCCTTAATCGAGAAGCATGCCTCTGAGACAGGAGGAAGGTTTTTGCCAAGTTCTCGCTGCGAATTCATTTCAGCAAATAATCGGGCCGCGTCGAGGATGTCGGATTCCATGATTTCCTGAGGCGGATCTCCAGCAATAAACTCAAGAAGAGCGAATCGCGATGGGACATCTTTGGCAAGTGGCTCTGGCGCTTTGCAAGATCCGATGGATCGCAGGAATTCTAAGAATGCCCATTCCTGCCCAAGTCGATCACGGGGATCGGACTCACTCCAGAAATAGCTTTTGAGAAGGAAGGATTCAGTGCTGCAGTCCACACGCCAAACGCGGTTGTTGCGACCACCGGGAAGGGGCAGCACGCATTGGGGAGCGGGCTTTCCTATGCGAGCAAGCAGGCTGGAAGCGGTTTCGGTCGCCGTCATTTTCTAGGAAGTCAAAATTTGCTCAACGGCGTTCGACCAAGAGATGACACGTGGAGTGAGAGACCAATCTGCATGAGCTTGGACTGGATCAAACAGGAAGAATGAGGTTGATGAGGGAAAGCCTGCCGTTAGGAAAACTTCGGGAAGGTCGTCGATAATCGCGCGCGGGCTTAGCGCCGCAATCGCGGCCACTTTCGCTTCGCGAGTATCGAAGAAATGCAATGGCAGATTCGCAAGCGGAGTCGATTCAAGCCAGCCGGTAGCCGCTTTGCGAAGATCGCTCCTTGAGCCAAGAACAGGAAATTGTGTTTTGTGGCTTAG
The DNA here is from genome assembly GCA_044377415.1 of Terrimicrobiaceae bacterium. Classification (GTDB taxonomy): domain Bacteria; phylum Verrucomicrobiota; class Verrucomicrobiia; order Chthoniobacterales; family Terrimicrobiaceae; genus UBA967. Next base: position 3,850 of record JBILZC010000118.1, read on the forward strand.
GATGACGATATCTTCTCTCGATCCGGCAACGAAGTCGGCGCAGCCTGGGTAAAGTGTGGCCATCCCGATTTGCTCACCATAGACGAGGCCTTGGAGGCGGGTCCAAAGATCGTTGCCTCCTTTGGCAAGGGCAGCGGCTTTAATGGTGGATTTGTTGATTGCGATGCCAAAAGCAGGAAGGCAATCGAGTAGAGATGCGGCAGCGCGAAAGGCTTCGTCGTAGCAGATGATCGTATTATCAAGATCGAGAGCGATCATGCGATCTCAGCGGCGATCCGTCGTGCGAGGCTTTCGGCATCGATGCCGCAGTAGGCACGCGCCTCTTCCTGCTCGCCGCAGTCATGCAGAAACTCGTCAGGAATGCCGAAGCGTATCAGGCGAGGCGGGTGCTTTTGAGAGGATAAACATTCCGCCACAGCGGATCCAAAACCACCGAGGACAGAGTGTTCTTCAATAGCAAATACAGGAGCAGAACCCAGATTGGTGAGCACTTCCAAATCGAGAGGCTTCACACTCGCACAGTTCCAGACAGTGGCTTGAATATTCTTTTTTGATAGAAGCTCGGCAGCAGCGAGAACCTCACCGAGTATCGTTCCGCACGCAAGAAGAGTGACATCAGAACCACTACGAAGGCGCTGCCAGCGACCTGCCATAAAGGGCGTCTCCTGAGTCAGAATCGGCTCTCCTTTTTTACCGATACGCAGATAGGCGGGCTGGCTTTGCGCAAAAGCCCAACGAAGGGCCGATCGGAATTCTGGAGCATCCGCAGGGGCTAGCACATTCATTCCTGGAAGGCTACGCATGATAGCAAGATCTTCAAACGAATGGTGCGTGGAGCCAAGCGCAGAATAGGAAAGACCGCTACCGGTGCCAACAATGGTGACCGGCATTTCGTGATAGCAAACATCGAGCTTGATTTGCTCCAGACAGCGGGTCGTGACAAATGGAGTAATGGTGTAACAAAGCGGGCGCAGGCCACTGGAAGCTAATCCTGAAGCCAGTGAGATCATATTGGCTTCAGCGACACCGCAGTTGTAGAAGCGAGTCGGCATCGCTTCTTTGAATTTATCGAATAGACGATTCCCGATGTCGCCGCTCAAAACCACGATGCGCTCATCGGCAAGAGCGAGTTTCAGAATTTCATCAGCGAAGGCGTTGCGCATGGGAGAGGGATAACGTTTTGTTTAAAAGTGAATACCTGAAGGAAAACGAAGAGGTGGAATGGCAGGTCTTAATTTTTTTGGTAGGGCACAATCACATCCTTAAGCATGGGGAAATGCTTCGAATTGAGGGTGGCTAGGGATAAGCCGTGAAGTTGAGCGGTTGCAGCAACAAGGCAGTCAGCCAATCCACAACCATGAGAAGGGCGAAAATCTCGTGAAAAAAGACCTGCGAGTTCCGCTGTCTCGGATGTAGTCGGAAGGCAGGTCATTGCCGTCAGTGTTTTGGCAAGTTTAACTTGTTCTATTCCCGCACGCACACCTTGATAAAGTTCGGCTATATTAATGGCTGAAACATGTGCTTCGGCAGAATGCTCTTCAACAAACAGAATCGCACTGTTTATGCCTCGAAGATAGTCGATTAAAATGTCGGTATCGATGAGAATAGCCATTAAAAGCGGTCAAAAGATTCACGTTGCACTCTGAGGTCAGGAATATCTGTTCGATCCGCCCACATTCCACGGGCCTCGCGCAGAGCATTTAATCTTCTTGAGGTCTCCCGCTTAAGTATGAATTCATCGATCGCTTGACGAATGATCTGACTTTTTCCACTTCCAAGAAGCTGACTCAAGCG
>JBILZC010000119.1:0-5629 GCA_044377415.1 Terrimicrobiaceae bacterium
CGTAATAGCCCCTACATAAAAAGGCGATAGTGTGCATTTTCTTTCATGCTGAGGCGATGGCCTTGCATTCGAAATCCGGTCGAAAAAGTGCAGACCGTCTTGGAAAAAATCCACGCCGTCGAAAGTGTATTTCGAATTCATCCCAATCCAGACACAGCACAGCAAATCGAAAACCAAAGGGTAGGGGCGGCTCGCCGAGCGGAACCAAAAAAGCGTCCGCTGCACTATGGTAACCCTGCAAAATATGTGAATGTGTGGGACTGACGTCTCAGACGCATCTCCAGCGAGCCGTCGCGGCGATTGCGGAGGATTTGGCTGGGATGCCACATCCGCTCGCGGATGTAGGTGGCGACGTGCGCAGAGAACAAAAGCCGGATGCGCTCGGGCTTCTCTCCGTGCGCGATCCCGAAGGCCTCGCGGCTGAATGCCCGCCAGTCGAACTCGGCTGGGCGCTTGAAGTGTTTCCCGGTCGGCGCGACTTTCCCGAACCGCGATAGCGCGAAGGTTTTGTCGCTCCCCCGGCTGCGAGCGAGCACATACCAGTTGCCGTGGTAGGCGAGCAGGTGAAGGGGCTCGATCTCGTAGGAGCCGCTCTTGCCATCGAACCGCCGGTAGTCGGCCCGCAAAATGTCCTGGCGTTCGATGGCCCGCGCCATGGCTTCCCAGACGGCGGGGTCAATGACCACGCGGTCTTCGGCCTGCACGCTCATGTGCTCGGTGAGCGCGTCCAAGCTCACTGCGAATGTCCCTTCCAGTGACCCGGCGATTTTATCAAGGGTCGAGCGCATGTCCATCTCCAGCGGAGTCCCCTCGAAGGAATGCAGCATCTTGCGGGCCAGGCTGAAGCTGAAGACCTCTCGGCGGCTGAGGTTCACCGGGGGCAGGTCGTAGGTGGCGTCGGTGAGGCGGTAGCCGTGCCGTGCTGGCTCGTAAGCGATCGGGGCGCGTTCCTCGTCGCGCAGGAAATCGAGGTCGCGGGCGAGCGTGCGCGGGCTCACCTCCAGCTCCCGGCGAAAGTCGCTGCGGTTGGGCAGCCGTCCGCCGGCCATGCCTTCCCGCACCATCGCGATGATGCGGCGCAGGCGGTGATATTGGGAACGGTTTTGCGGGGTTTCGGGGCGCATTTTTTCTTATAATTTTCTCAATTTATTTTTGAGGGTATGCCGTTATTTGGCACACCCTGTTTTTTATCATAGCGGGTATGGAGGCTCAAGCATACCGTGCCCGCAGGCCGAAACTCTCCCCGCTCTGGCAATGCCTGGACGCGCATTTTGACACGTTCCTGGACATTTACCCCGAGGCCTACGAGCGCGATTTCGGGTTCCTGCGACCGATCATCCCGGAGGTCGTCGGCAAGTTCATGGGCTGCGGGGATTTTGCCAACGGCTTCGCCCGTGTGCGCTGCGATCACTGCGCCCATGAGTATTTGCTGCCTTTCTCGTGCAAGGGCCGCTGGTTCTGCCCCTGCTGCCACCAGAAAAAGGTGCAGCTCTTCGGCGCGCTGCTGGCCGAGACCGTCCTTGCGCCCGTGCCGCACCGGCATTTCACGTTCACGATCCCCAAGATGCTGCGCCCGTATTTCCGATTTCATCGCGGGCTCATCAAGGAACTCTGCCGCATCGCCCACCGCTGCCTGGCCGAGTTCCATCGCACCACGCTCGGGCTGCCCGAGGGCACGACCGGCGTCGTCATGGCCATTCATACCTTCGGCGAATACCTCGACTTCCACCCGCACCTCCACGCGCTGGTCGCAGACGGGCTCTTCGTGGATAGCGGGCTTTTTCATGTGATGCCCGACGTGAGCCTCGCGCCGCTGGAGGAACTCTTCCGCGCACGGGTCATCACATTTCTGGTCAAGAAGGGACTCCTGCCGCCGGAGCGCGCCCGGATGCTGCGCGGATGGACGCACTCTGGGTTCAACATCCACCGCAGCCGTCGCGTTCCGCCAAGCAGCCGCGAGGACATGGAGCGGCTGGCCCAATACATCATCCGCAACCCATTTTCAGTCGATAAAATGCAGCCCAACAGCTCCGGGGACTCGATCATTTACCGCTCCGGGATGAACCCGAAGATCCAGCGCAATTTTGAAGTGTTCAGCCCCTGCGACTTTATCGCCCGCATCACCCAGCACATCCCGGACAAAAGCTTCCAGCTCGTGCGCTACTACGGATGGTATTCCAATAAGATGCGCGGCCAGCGGCTCAAGCAGGCGGATGCTGAACCCGTGGACGTGCCCGAGGGCGATGTTATCGACGTTTCCGCATTCAAACCCCGCCGGATTCCGTTAAAGAAGTGGCGCGAACTCATCAAGAAAGTCTGGGAAGCCGACCCGCTTCTGTGCCCGCAATGCCACAAGGAGATGAAAATCATCGCCCTCATCGACGAGGCCTCTGTGGTCGAACGCATCCTGCGCCATCTCGGATTGTGGGAGGCCGGCGTGCGCGTGGACGCCGCCCGCGACCCGCCCGAGCCCGACGAGCCGGTCATCGAACCTTGGCTCGACGATCCATTCCCCAACTACGACAACGAACCGGTGTTCGCAGAAAATTGAGAACCCCGGCAGCGGCAAGGTGCGCCCTGGAGGCTCGCATTTCCAGCCTACCCCCTCGCCAGACCCGGCATTTTGGGGTGCGGGGCGCGCCCCGCACCCCAAAATGCCGGGCACTTGACTCTCAAAGCCCCATCTGGCAGCATCCGGGCATGGAAATCAAGGCTTCCAGCTTCAAACTCCGGGCCAACGCCCCGAAGGGCCAAAAGCGATTTCCTATCAGCATCAGCTCAGCTGATTGACATCCTCGTCCGATCCGGCAGTCTCAATCCATGCAATCTTTATTCGACAAGTATGGTGGCTTTGCAACCGTCAGCAAGATCGTGCGGGAGTTCTATAAGGGGGTGCTTCAGAGCCCGACTCTTCGCCCCTATTTCGAGGGTGCAAACATGGAGCGGATCATCGATCACCAGACGAAGTTCATCGCGCATGTGCTCGGTGGCCCGGCGGAATACACCGGTCGCGAGCTCGGCGCCGCGCATCACTCGCTTAAAATCACCGGCGCTGCTTTCGACGAGGTCGCTGAGATTCTGCAGGAGACAATCGAGGATGCAGGGATGGAGGCCGAGGATGTGACCAAGGTCATGGGGATCGTCGCGGGCGCGCGCGGGAGCATCGTAACGGCGTGAGTGCGACCTCCCTTGAGGTGCTCGAGGCTCTCGAGGTTCCAGTGCTCGTAGTCTCTCCGGATGACTGGACAGTTCGCGAGGCCAACCGCTCTGCCGATCTGTGGCTTGGAGCTGCAGCGGGGATGTCGCTTACCGCTCTTATGCCCACTGCGGATTTCGCCCGACTGCAGTCGAAGCTCTCACGGGGAAAGGAGGCCCGCCACGAGCAGCGCTCGCAGACAGCACCGTCCTTCATGGCGCAGTATTTCTTCCGCTTGCTCCCTGGCGGCGATCTTCTCGTCGAGGGGCGTAGCGGGGCCGCGCTTGAGGAGGCCGAGGCGATGGTGGCCTCTTACAGCCTCCTCATCGAAAAGCAGAAGCGCCAGATCGAGGTCGAGAAGACCCGTGTCGAGAAGCTCCTGTTAAACATCCTGCCGCGCAAATCTGTTGAAGAGCTGCGGCAGTTCGGGCGCACAGTGCCAGAGCGCTTTGATAATGTGAGTGTGCTGTTTCTCGATTTTGTAGGGTTCACCACGATAGCGCAGGCGCTCACACCCGATGAGCTCTTCAGCGAGCTCAACGAAATTTTCTCTGTCTTTGACGACATCATCACCCGCCATGCCTGCGAACGCATTAAAACTATTGGCGACGCTTACCTTGCTGTATGTGGCATGCCTGATAACAACCCCGACCACGCCAAGGCGATTGTGCAGGCCGCGCTTGCGATGCGGGCTTTTGTCGAGCAACGCAATCTGTCCGCGTCACGCGCGTGGTCGTGCCGCATCGGCGTCCACTCTGGTTCGGTTACCGCAGGCGTGATCGGTCGCTTGAAATACATCTACGATATCTTCGGCGATGGGGTAAACACCGCCAGCCGTATGGAAAGCCGCGCCGAGCCAATGCAGATCAACATCTCCGCTGCCACCCGAGATCTCCTCGACGACGACTTTGAAGTCGAGTCTCGCGGCCTCATGGAGGTCAAGGGCAAGGGAGCGATGGAGATGTTCTATGTCCATGGAGCGCCTGACTTGCCGCTGCACATTCCTGAGGTGCGCGCCATGCCCGACGAGACCGGCGTGACCTCGATCTTCCTCGACTCGAAGAGCGAGTAGCGCGCCCTGCCGGGTTAGGCGCATGCAGCCGAGGTCTTCGCCGCCGGTATCGAACTCATGGCCCTCATCATTTTGCTTAAAATGTGGTGACCCCAAACTTTTCATTCGCATGCAAGGAAGTCCTGTGCTGACATCGTGATCCACAGATCCAAGATGAACCTCTTTTACTCACGATGGGCTTTGGGGGTCAGTGTGCATTTTCTCCTTTTTTAAAGCGATGAATTTTGTAAAAACAGGCTTTTAAAAAAGTGCAGTTTTTTTAAGATTTTGACCTAAATGAAAGAAAATGCACACTGACCCCAGTTCCTCCCCAGTTCCTCCCAGTTCCTCCCCAGTTCCTCCCCAGTTCCTCCCCAGTTCCTCCAGTTCCTCTAAGAAAAATGACTCAAATCGGGGTCGTATCATATCAAAAAATAACCAAACAAAAATATTTTAATACCACTTATTGATGAAATGTGTATTATTTATGACATGAGGCGTTCTGTTGAATTGGCGTTGGAGCAATGGAGGGGGAGGTCCGGGCGGAAACCTCTTGTGGTGCTGGGAGCTCGGCAGGTTGGGAAGACGTATGCGCTGGAAAAGTTTGGGCGGCGTTCATTTTCAGCCAGTCACATCATCAACTTTGAGCAGAATCCGCTGTTTGGCGATGTCTTTAAGGGGTCGCTGGATCCTGTTCGTATTTTGCAGGAACTCGCCCTTGTGCAAGGTCGGCCCATCGATGTCTCTGCGGACCTTCTTTTTTTTGATGAAATCCAGGAATGCCCGCGTGCTTTGACTTCGCTGAAGTATTTCGCGGAGCAAATGCCAGGCCTCGCGATCTGTGCGGCCGGATCGCTTCTCGGGGTTCATTTGGGGGATGTCTCGTATCCGGTCGGCAAAGTCGAGGAGTTGAAAATGGCGCCGATGACTTTTGAGGAATTCCTGCTCGCGGGACCGGATCCCGCATTGGCTACCCATTTCCAAAGCCTCTGCGCGACGAGTCTGCCGAGCGAGGCTGTGCATGCTTTGATGTGGAGAGAATTCACGATGTATCTTGCAGTGGGCGGTATGCCAGAGGTGGTCGCCGCCTTCCAATCCCTGCGGGCTGACTTGTGGAACGCCTGCGCGGAGGCCCGAAAAATCCAAGAGCGACTCACCACAAACCACCTTGCCGATATGGCCAAGCATTGCGGCAAGCAAAACGCCATGCATCTCGAGAGGCTTTGGCAAAATATCCCCGCACAGTTGAGCCGCGACCAGAGTGGATCCGCGCCGAAGTTCGCCTTCAAAGAAGCCATACCAGGTCTACGTGGCTACGAGCGTATGGCCGGCGTGATCGATTGGTTACAGGCTGCAGGGCTCATTCTCCGGCATCCGATCGT
>JBILZC010000120.1:0-5614 GCA_044377415.1 Terrimicrobiaceae bacterium
AGCCGATGAGGCGCTAGCCTACGACTCCCTTCCAAAAGAGGGTCGCGACGAGAGATGGAGATGCGTCTTAGTGACTCTCATGCGCTGGTCCTCCGGAGCTTTTTTCATCGTTATGATTACTGGGGCGCTCGCTTTTGACCGGCATTTTGTGGAAGCGGTAGCTGGCCTCTGCGGTTGGCATATCGGAGCAGGGATTACCATACGCTGGCCGGTTTATTTGACCCTAGCGACATCCGTGCCCGCGTTCCTTTGCGCGCTAGCCATGCGAGAACCCCCAACCAACCAGCAACCCCGCACACAGCATCCACTCCGCGAGGCACTGGAAAACATTCTTGGCGGGGCGCGCTTCGTCTTTTCCTGTCCACGAGTCCGATGGCTTATGCTCTGTGCCGTTTTATTTGACTCTCTCGTGCGCCTATTCCTGACCTTCGCTAGCAATTACTATCGCCTCATTGGTCTTCCGGAATTCGTGAATGGTTTTCTAGGTTCCCTTTATGCCCTGCTAGGATTTCTTGCTGCGGTGCTCGCCCAGCGCCTGATCTCAAACTTCAAGCCCGCGATGATTTTTACAGCCTTGGGGATTCTGGTTTTTGCACCCCTGGTTGGCCTCTGCTTTGCCACACCGATCTGGGGGCTTTGGGTGGTGATACCGATCGGACTCTCTATGCCAATGATGCAGTATTTTGTCTCAAGCTATCTCAACGAGTGGACTGAGTCGAAGCTGCGTGCAACGGTATTAAGTTTTCGAGGGGTAGCTCTCAATATCGGCTACGCCTTTGCTGGCATGGGATTTGTGGCCGTAGCCTCGTCCATACGAGCTACAGGAATAGACCTTTCGGAGACTGCCGTCTTTGCGAAAACATTACTCGCCTTGCCGATAGCCTTCGCTCTGGGAAGCCTGATACTGATGTTGGCGGCTTGTGGAAAACGGAAGGCCCCAATAGGAAAATGAAACACTACTCCGCTGGCGCATCTCCCGCTTTAGGAGGCTTGGAATCCTTATACCAAAGAATGCCGTGCTGCCGTAGATTGAGGATGAGGGCGCGGATGTTCTCCGCGGTTTCGGGATTGCTGATCAGCATGCCGAGTGCGCCCTTGCCTTTGCTGACCTGCTCGACAAGCGTACGGACGCTCGTGAGTGTTTTTTGAAACTCGTCGGCGGCTTTTTTGGCTGAGTCAACCGCCCCTTGACTGCTTTTCACCGTGAGGTTCGCTTGCGACATAAGAGAGTCCGCCTTCAATGACGCTTCCGCAATCTTCTCCGAGGTTATGTGCAGGTTTTTGATCGTATCCGTGATTTTTTGGAGTTCGTCCTTGGTCAGGACGGAGTCATTGATTTTGGTCACAGCGGAATTCACGTTGCCGATCGTTGCCCGCAACTCGGCGATCAGATCGCCAGCCCCGGAGGCCATTCCCTCAATGCCGTCGGGCACATCCGAGCCTTTGACGGTGGAGTCAGGCTCGATGACCTTTTGATCCTGGACGCCCTTCTTGAGATTGATCTGGATATATTTGTCCCCAAGGAGACCAGAGCTTCCGATCACAAAGTCACTTCCAACGGGTATTCGAACCTGCTCCATGATTCGCAGATCCACATAAATCCCACGCATGTCTGGCCTAATGATCGGGTCACTTGTCATTCGTCCAATCTTGGCTCCCGCAAGCAGAACCTCAGATCCACGCAACAGACCGCTAGCATTAGCAAACTCCACCCGCACATTGTAAAAATCACTAAACCCTTCTCCCATACGGCCAAAATAGACGACCATCAGGGCTACGGTACTAAGCCCAATCAATATAAATACCCCTACTTTGGCCTGCGTGGAATAGTCTTCTCTGGTCATTTGGTAAGCTTCAATAAATGGTTTCGCCTGATCTTCCATCCACAAAATCGCGGACGTTAGGGTCGGTAGTGCTGCGGAGTTCCTCCGGTGTGCCAATAAAATAAATGCGCCCCTCGCTCAGCAAGGCAACTCTATCCGCAATGTGGTAGCAACTCACCATATCGTGAGTCACCACGATGGAGGTGACATGCAGTTCCTTCTGAAGATGTCGGATGAGCTTGTTGATACTGTCCGAGACGATCGGATCCAAGCCGGCTGTAGGCTCGTCATAGAGAATCACTGCTGGAGGCGAAATAATCGCACGAGCCAAAGCGACCCGCTTACGCATTCCTCCACTCAGGTTCACAGGCATCTTGCGATCATGGCCGGACATATTGACCATCGCAAGGGCTTGCTCGACCTTCTCCATGATGACGGAGGGATTTTTTTCGCCCCTCTCCCGAAGCGGGAAAGCGACATTATCAAAAACATTCATCGAGTCGAAAAGCGCCCCATCCTGAAAGAGCATACCAATATGTCGCCGGACCGGCTCCAATTCACGCTCGTTGAGTTTCGTCACATCCATGCCTTCAAAAAGAATGCTCCCTGAAACGGGATGCATGAGCCCGATCAAATGGCGAAGAAAAACGCTCTTGCCGCCACCACTCTTGCCAAGGAGCACCAGCGTTTCACCCTCGATGATGTCAAGCGAGAGCCCGCGCAGGATTTCCTGGGTCCCGATTTTTTGAACAAGGTTTTTAACCTGAATGAGTGGCATCGCAGTCATTATCCAGCAGGAAAGATGATGTTGAGTGCCATGGTGAGGAAAAAATTCACAATCAGAATCGCCAGCGAGCAATTTACGACCGTGTATGTCGTCGCGCGACCGACCCCCACCGCGCCGCCCTTGGCATTGAGACCCTCGCGACAACTAATAAAAACAATGATTCCCGCAAAAAAGAAACCCTTCACCAGCGCCATTACGATATCGCTGGAATCAACCCATTTCTGCGTGTTCGCCAAAAAATAGACCCCTGAAATGTTGAGCACTTTCACGCCCACATAGTAACTGGCGAGAATACCGCAACCCACTGATTCCGCGACCAGAAATGGCATCGAAATGAATATCGCTATAGACCTCGGAACAACAAGGTAGTCCACAGGGCTCACCGCTAATGCACGAAGAGCATCGATCTGCTGAGTGACCTTCATTGTTCCTATTTCTGCACTCATCGCAGCCCCGACTCGACCCGCAACCATCACTCCCGCGAGCACCGGTCCCAACTCCCGAAACATCGACACCGCGACCACGGACCCAACCGCCGTTTCCATATTCAGACTCGCAAACTGAAAGTAGGCCTGCGCCGTGAAGACCGCTCCTGTGAAGGCTCCGGTTACCACCACGACTAGCTGGGAACGATAGCCGATTTCCGCAATCTGGTAGAGCACAAGCCGCGGCCGAATCCGCCCCCGCGCAATCGAAAGCAACGTCTCCCCCGCCAACATAGCCACTTCACCCAAAAAGATGAGAATGTAAGAATAAACCAACTTGATGTAGGAGATTAAAACCATGCTTGTGTCGACGGGAGCGGAGGAAAAACCCGCCTAAAAGATTCTTTGGGTTTTTTTGCAGGAGCTGATCTCCTCTGGCAATCGGCCAACAAACTTGAGATTCAGTTCCAGCTTGGCGAAAATGGCTTCGAAGGTGCTGAGGCGAGGAACCTCACCCCCAAATTCCATATAGATAATATCATGGTCGGTATCGACTTTATATCGCAATCCCGCGATCACATCCAACTCCAGAGCCAAGCCCAACATCTTGTCAGGCGAGCGCACCCCGGCGGCATAAACTTCAAGTTCGACCATGCTCCAATTTTCAACTGAAGGCCCCTCAAAGCAAGGCAGATTTTCAAAAGGAAACACCACCTCCCCGACCACACCGTGACGTTGACCGAATTCGAGTTGAAATCACTCTCTCCATGATACAGCATTACGCATTGCTTTGACTAAATTACGCCTCTATTTCCTATTCGCCGCCACGGCTCTCTGCTTGTGCGGGAATCTTCTCGCTGAGGATTCCTCCAGCATCTTTTTACAGGGCTATCAGGAGTTTCAGGCTGGTGAGAAATGCGAACGCGACAGCCAATTGCGTGAAGCCCTTAATCGCTACACGACAGCGGCAAAAACTTTGGAGCATCTCCAAAAGACCGATCCCAGCTGGCAGGAAAGCGTAGTCGCATACAGACTCAGAAAGTCGAATGAGAGCATTGAGCGGGTTCGCTCAATCATTGCGAATATTCCCCCAGTGGAGGAGACGGTAACAGCGACTCTGCCCTCTCGGGGCTTTGATATAGATATCCCAGAACCGCTCGTAAATACCCGCCCCACCGACCCTTCTCCTATCCAAGAAATGGAGACCAGGACCTCCTCCCCCTTGCTCGAAATGCAACGCGCTCTCAAGGACTCACGCAAGGAAGTGGCCCGACTTGAGAAGAAACTTCAGGAACAAGTCGAAAAATCCAACGGTCAATTGGCGAGCGCAAAGATGGAAGTCGAAAAGACCAAGACCGCGCTGGTGGAATACAAGTCCCGCTTGGCTCAAGCCGAGGACTCGCTCGCCAGCGCAACACGTGAACGCGATGAATTCAAAGTCAAAGCCGCCGCTCCCGAGCAACAATTCGAAAAACTTTCCAACCGCATCACCCATCTCGAATCCGAAAAAGAGGCACTCCAAGAGGAAAATGAGCGCATAGCTGCAAAACTCGATAGCGCCGCAGCCTACGTCCAAAGCTCGAAAGCCGCTTTGAATGACTCCGAGGCAGACCGCAAATCGCTAGCGCGCGAACGCGACCAAGCGGTCGCTCGCACAAAACGCATCAAGGAAAACGACTCCGAGATCCAGCGCCTGAGCGAGCAAATGGAGCAAATGAAAAAAGAATTCCAGATCGACAAGTCCGCCTTGGAATCCCAACTCGCGGAGCAAAAACCCAAGCTCGATCAGTTGGCCAAAATTGAAGCCGAGAACAAAGTCCTCGCGGACAAACTCAGCCAAGCCGAAAAAATCCTCGCCGGTGGAACTAAAACCGATGGCCAAAAAGCCATGCTGGAAATGGCGACCCAGATGGAATCGCTTCAAAAAAATGTCGATAGCCTCCAAGCGGAATTGACTGACCGTGACCAAAAAATCAAAAGCTTGGTTGCCAATTTAAGCGAGGCCTCAGCCGAGAGTAACCGACTGAAACTCGCCACCAAGCCGAATGAGGAACAAAAACGTCTTACGGATGAAAACGAACTCCTCCGCAATGTTGTTTTACGCCAACTCAAGGAAGTCAACGAGCGTCAAGCCGCCGCAACCGACTTGGAAAGACAACTCCTCGAGCTTGAGGTGAAGTCCGAGTCGATCATGGATCGTATCTCCGATGTCAAAGCTCCCCTCACTCCGCTCAGTGACGACGAAAAACTGTTGTTTAAAGATCCGGCGGTATTTTTATCAGCGCCAAATTCCGAATCCTTATCCGTCTCCATGGTCGTTGTGAAACAGGGCTCTGCATCGCAGAAATCCCCGACCCCCGAATCCGTTTCAGCGTCCGAATCGGTGAGTGATGACGTCGAAACCCTCGACACCAAAGCCCGTGAGTTGGCAGATTTGGGGGCCGAATTGTATAAAGACAAAAGGTACTTTGATTCCGTTATTATCTACCGCCGCGCCCTCCAGGCTGCCCCCGACAACCTTTTTGTGATAGCCAATTTGGCGATCGCCAAGATCCAAACTGGGAAAATCCGTGATGCCC
>JBILZC010000052.1:0-16424 GCA_044377415.1 Terrimicrobiaceae bacterium
ATGCTGATTGTCATTTCATATAAAAAATTATTTGCGTTCTGAATTTTACCGATTGCGATAAAATTTGAATTAGGTTTTCAAAAATCTGTAACTCAGTTTTAAGCCAACTTTTACTCTCGGATACCGATCCCGTGGGGTCTACACCCGACTTGATTTGAACTAAAACTGAGATCAATTTCGCTTGGTGTGGTTCACCAGCGGGACAGCGAACATAGCGGGACTCTTTTTAACGTCAACTGCTTTTTAAATTATTTTTAAATTAGACCTCCTCTCGCCTGTCCATAAATAATCCCCCAGCGCTCGCAGAGGTCCATTCCATCAATATCCCCAAACCTCGCTTTTGTTTTTTAAAGCCCTCATCTTCGGAGTGTGTTTTTTCTATCCCGCCACTCCACGACCCGGCTTTTTGTGTTTTTTAACGCGGTCTTTTTCGTGTTTTCGAATGAGGTTTTTTCCAGATCACGCATTTCCAACCCCCGTTTCCTTTCATACCCCCTCTCCCAGTCCATCCAGCATTGGTCGGGCTTGAATGGGAGTATCGCCTAAGCGTCCTTTGCAAGAAATCGACACCATTATTCTACGGCATCAATGACGCGATCGTGTAAATTGAGTTCCGAATTAGGAATTTTCCTTTTGCCTTTTCACTATGCCTCGTTCGTTTACGGATCTTAAAAAAACCAAATCTAACATCGTTTACAAATCCCACGCGTTTTGACATCTCATTCAACACCAGCATTATTTGATCACCTTATTGCCTTAATCAAATTGCTCCCCCTACCTTTCAAAACGTCACTTTTGAAGGAATTCATTCCCTTAAAAGAGATTTATCTCCATCGCCGCGCGCCTCGTATTTGCATTATTGGCGACCGCATGCGCTCGGGAGTTTCACTTTTTTCTGAATGGGGGGCTGGCAAATTAACCAACGAACCCTCCGAGAATGGCTGGTCGAAAGTTACGAGTTCAAATAAGGCGGAGATTTTCCTTTTTGATGCTCGGAGTCATGACCCAGCAGGCCACTTGCTCCCTCCGCTCATTGAGCCCTCGCCCGATTTCGTGTTGGTATTTTCTGGGGCTTCGGATTTATCCCACATTGCCCGCTCGGAACCGCTCGCCGATTTTCCTAGCGTACCAGTTTTCCAGCTCAGCACGCCATCAGAGCACACCAAGCCAAGATCAACCGATTTGCCCCTCTCCCTTAGAGAGAAAGAGTGGCAGGAGTTGCTCTGCGCTTCCCTACCCTTCGCGGCCCAACTTGAGTTTGCCCGTTTCTTTTCGGCAAAGCGGGCGCAGGCCTACATTGCGTCAACTCTCCTCAAGTCCTTTGGAGCCGTAAGTGGAGCTGTGGGAATGCAACCGATTCCTCTCGCTGATCTGCCGATTCTTTTTTCCATCCAAGCGACCATGGTGGCTCTGATCATCCACACATCCGGTCGCCCTGCTAGCATCAGACTGGCAACGGAGTTTCTGGCTGCACTCGGCGTGAGTGCGGGCGTTGGGTTCGTTTTTCGCGAGACGGCCAGAGTGCTTTTGCGATTCATTCCGGTTTGGGGAAATGCAATATCAGGCCTCATTGCAGGCACTGGCACCTATGCGATTGGGCGCGCTGCAATCGCTTACTTCATTGACGATTCCCCCTTGGTTGAGAGTCGACGCATTTTTCTTTCTTTGATGAAGGCTCAAAAGAAGCCCATTCTAAAAAGCTGAGCTTATGCCCGCAGAAGACCCAAACCAAATCGCCCGAGAAAAATCCCTTTCAAAAGTCCGTGCCGTTTACTCGGATCTGGCCGCGCTTCCGATTGAGCGCAACTGCCAACTCCGCACCGAGTGCTGTCAGTTTCACCTTACAGGAAAGACCCCTTTTCTCACTCGCGGCGAGGCCTTACTTGCGGCCAAGGCACTGCGAGCCACGGGTCGCACCGTTCTTCCCGAGAGCAAAGAAGAGACTTGCCCCATGCTCGACCCGCGCACATCTCGCTGCCGAATCTATGCAAATCGTCCCTTTGGGTGTCGCACGCATTTTTGCAACGCAGCGGGTGGTGCCTTAGCTCGAAAGGATGTCCTCGATTTTATACACCGATTGGTAGAAATCGACGAGGACTTGGGTGGGGACGGCCCTCGACCAATCGCAGACGCACTTGAGAATGCCTTGAAAGATTTATAAGAAAAGGCGCTCTGGCTTCGCGTCATTCGGGAGGGAAGAGAGGCGCGCTAGAGCGCTTTTTTTAGTGAGCCTGTTTGTTTTTTCGGAAAAAAAGCATCAAGCCCGAAATAATTATCAGCGCAAGCCCAAGCCCGAGGACTAATATATAGAACGGCTTGATCTCTTTTCCCAGCCAATCTCCCTCATGAATGCTCATCAAAAGATCCAGCGTGTCTTCGGATATATCGAAGGCCTCTCCTGTGCGATAGGCGATGCCGGAAATGGCAGAAGCCGCTAGCGGGATTAAAAGAAACGCTCCAATAAGGCGATGCCATAAACGGTTTTTTTGTTTCGACTGAAACACACGCCGCCCAGACCCCCAAAGCATTTGAGCCGCACTCCAGCAAAGAAAAAGCAACCCGGATCCCACAACCCAGATGACCGCCATCGATCCCGCTTTCCCAAGCCAATCCCAAGAATGGATGGAGAGGATTTCACCCCCGGTGTGAGAGGACATGCCGAACCAGGAACGCCCAATCCGGTAAGCGACACCCGTCATTGCGGATACCAGCAATGGTAAAGCCAGCCAGATGGAGATTTTTCGATGAAGTAGGCGGAATTTCATAGGATTTGCGAAACAATGAACATACTTACAAAATCAGCTCAACGCCGTATTTTTTTGAAACTTTACCCAATCCGCCACACGATGCTCCCGTCTTCGACAACCGCATTCTCTTCAAAAATCTCATTATGAAAATAAAGCCCTCGCACATCCTCATCGCAGCCCTTGTTGTTCACTTATCGGCACTATCTCCCCTTCGCTCCGAGGAAAAACCCTCTCCAGCAGCGATCCAAATGAAGCACATTGGGAAAGATTTCAAGACCCTCTCCGCACAGATATCCGATCCCGCCAAGAAAGAATCCTCGCTCGCGATCGTCGATTCCATGCGTGCGGCAGTCCTTGCGTCTAAACCTCTGGTTCCAGACCCAGCAACCAAACTCGATGGCGAAGCCTCAAAAAAATACATGCGCGAATACGTTAAGGGACTGGAAGAACTTGATGCCGCGCTCCAAGACTTGAAAAAATCCATTTCCGCAGACGATGTCCCCGCTGCCCAATCCAAGCTTAGCTCGATCAATAAACTGAAGAAAACCTACCATTCCGACCTACGGTGAACCTTCCCGGAGCAGCATAATTTCACCCCCATCAGTTTAGATAAATCCGCTTCATCTCTTTTAATTTGCTTTTATCGCTACATGCCGATACACTACATGTTAAATCCCATATGAAAACCATCGAACCCACAGTCCTCAACGAATTACGAAAAAACACCTCGCTCGCTCTTCTGGATGTACGAACACCAGCGGAACACGCCCAAGTTCATGTGCCAGGGGTTCATCTTTTGCCACTGGACCGCTTAGATGCCAGCACGCTTGCTGGAATACCCGGCTTCGATAAAGCATCGCCGATTTATATTTTATGTCACTCAGGTGGTCGCGCGAAGCAGGCAGCAGAAAAGCTCACCCTCGCGGGATATCAGGATTGCATTGTTGTGGAGGGTGGAACTTCGGCTTGGGCCGCAAATGGTCTCCCCGTGGTACGCGGAACAAGCAAGGTCCTAGCATTGGAGCGTCAGGTTCGCATTGCAGCGGGAGCTTTGGTCCTCAGCGGGGTGCTGCTTTCACACTTTGTCAATCCGGCGTTCATCTGGCTATCTGGCTTTGTGGGAGCTGGATTAATCTTCGCAGGAGCAACGGACTGGTGCGGGATGGGAATACTGATTTCGAAAATGCCATGGAACGCACGGACTGGAAGTGGCCCCAAAAACTAAAACCCAACACGCCCGAGCCTTATGTTTCTTCGACAAATCTCAGATCCGAATCTAGCGCAGTATTCCTACCTCATCGGTTGCCAACGCAGCGGTGAAGCCATCATTGTCGATCCGGAGCGCGATATTGAGCGCTATCAGGAGATCGCCTCTCAGGAGGGGCTCAAAATCACCGCTGTCGCGGAGACTCATATCCATGCGGATTTCGTGAGTGGAGCTCGGCAATTTGCCAAAAGCGATCCCAACGTTCGCGTTTATGTCTCAGCGGAGGGCGGCCCGCATTGGCAAAGCGAATGGGCCACAGGAGCTCCGAACCTTCACCTCCTCAGAGATGGTGACAGCTTCAAAATTGGCAACATTGAATTGCAGGCCATTCACACGCCTGGGCACACTCCCGAGCACATGGTTTACCTTGTCACCGACCATGGCGGGGGTGCGAATGAGCCGATCGCCATGCTCAGCGGAGACTTTCTCTTTGTTGGTGATGCGGGCCGTCCCGACCTTCTCGAGCAAGCCGCCGGACTGGAGGGCACACAGGAAATTGGAGCCAAATCCCTTTACAAAAGTCTTCGTAAAGTCGCCGAACTTCCCTGCCATGTCCAGATTCTACCCGCGCACGGGGCTGGAAGCGCCTGTGGTAAAGCTCTCGGCTCAGTGCCCAACTCCACATTCGGCTACGAGGAAAAGTTCAACCCCGCTCTGAAGTTAGCGCTCAACGCCAGCGAGGAGGATTTCGTGAGCTTCATCCTCAGTGGCCAACCCGAGCCTCCGGCCTATTTTGCAAACATGAAGCATGTCAACAAATTCGGCCCAGCCATCCTCGACGCATTGCCTACCCCTGCCGCGATGACTCTGGCGGATATCACCAAAGAATCCAGCTACTCCGATTTTGTCATTATCGACACGCGCGACCAAGCCTCATTTCTGACGAGCCATTTCGTCGGGAGCCTCTTCGCTCCGAGAGAAAAGTTTTCCGACTTCGCAGGTAGCTACCTCTCGCCAGATCAGAGGATCGCACTCCTTGTGGAGGAGCAGACTCAAGTGAACGACTTCGTCAGACAACTCATTCGGATCGGGTTCGACCACATAGTCGGCTTTATTCCCGCCACATTACTTGCAGAAGCCACTGAGACGATGAAAACCTCCACTCCTACAGTGCGTTTTTCTGAAGTAGAAGCTCACATCTCATCAAACGGCCACCGCCAACCTCTCGACGTTCGCAAGGCAACCGAGTTTACGCTCGCCCATTTACGTGGTGCAAAAAATATCGCCCACACGCGATTAATGCCACGCATCGCGGAGCTCGACGCAAAAACTCCCCTTCTCGTTTCCTGCGGCACAGGCATGCGGGCAACGGGAGCCTCGGCATTTCTTGCAAATCAGGGAAGAGACGTTGTTTGTGTGAACGATAAATTTGGCAATGCGCCGCTAACACTTTTGGCGCGTTAGAAAATCATTTAACCAAAAGTCACAAGCCGCCATAAAGCGACTTCACCTCACAATGCCATTTCAGCAAAAGACAGTCCCCGCCTCTTAAAGCACGTCGCCTTGCACAGGCTTTACGCTTTTACCGTCAGAAACAGTATCGGGGGCGCCAATGGGCACGGAACTTGTTTTAGGAGCGCGCGGTTCTTCATGCAGCGGTTTCCAACGACGTTCCTTCAGCAGACGCGTGTAGGGTCCGTTGACTTTTTGCTCCGAGTAGAGATCTCTCCGATTTTGAAGAGTTGAGCAGGAACAAAGGCATATGGCCAAAAAGGCCAGCAGAAGGAGGACGCTATTCACGCACGTATCTAGCACTGCCAAGCCGAACTCTGTCAAGTTTGCGGATATTGTTATTTGCTCGTTTGCTGTCATCTTTTTCGCCTGCGTTATCGCATTGGCATCATCATGGAACTCACAGAAAAACTCCTCGTCTCTCTCGGTGGTTGGCCCGTTATGAAGCAGGCCCGCGCCATTCACTCGCTTGGACACGTTACCGAAGCCTCCTATGATATCCCGCTCCTGAAGGGAAAGATCGCTTCTGATGGGAAGTCGATTCTGGCAGGACTAAGACTGAAAAATCCTTTGGATATTGAGAATCTGTGCGGTTGCCGCGACTCTCGGCAACGCGGCCTCATCTGTGCCCACTCGATCGCCATCGCATTGGAGGTGATGTCGCCGCACAAGGCCCGGAGCACATCACCCGCCTCATCGCTCACTCACTCTCCATTGACGGAACGCCCCCAACCATCCATGGAAATTCCCGTGGTTGATATCCACATCGAAGGATCCCTACGACATCTGGAGGCGAAGATCGCATTTCGATACTCTACATCCGGCATTCAGAATTCCGCAACCGAAGCCAGCGCCCTCATGGAACTTTCTCGACTTGGTTTCGAGGATTCGGAAGGAAAAGCCATCTTGCGCGGAGAGGATGCCGTCATTCGTTTTTATGCAACGGCCCTTCCCATACTGAAAACAAAGTGGAATATTACCGAAGGCGACCGCTTTAAGCATGTCACCGGTGACCTTGTTCGCATCGAACCCCACTTTGCCATCCGCGAAAAAAGTGAGGGATGGCTCGATTTCCATGTCCACTTTACGGCAGGAAAAGAAGCCGTTCTTTCCGTCCAAGACCTCCAGCGTTTGCTTCGAAGCGGCAACCCTCGCCTTCGACTTGCAGATGGTCGTATGGCTGTCCCCGATTCGCAACTTGCTGACGATCTCGAAGAAGTCCTTCGCGACTGCAATCCCGATCAAGAGCGTGGCGTCTTCCGCATTCGTACCAGCCAGCGCGGTTATATCGAATCCAGTATCGCTTCTTGGCAAGGCACCACGGAGCCAACGCCCACACCCCGCCTCGATCCCAAGAATCTTGGCCCATTGCGCGAAAGGTTGCGCCCCTACCAGATCGAGGGTGCCCTTTGGCTTCTTGAGCTGGCTCAATCCGGCTTAGGCGGCCTTCTTGCTGACGACATGGGTCTCGGAAAAACCATCCAGAGCTTAGCCATGATGGAATCCCTCCCCGGTCCCCACCTCGTCGTCTGCCCTTCCTCACTTGTGTGGAACTGGAAGCGCGAAGCCGGTTTTTTTGTCCCCGACCTTCGCGCACTCACTTTAGACGGCCCCGACCGCGAGTCCCGATTTGAGGAGATCCCAAGCTGCAACATTGTCATCACCAGCTACGCACTCCTCCGTCGCGATATCGAGAAATACAAAGCCCACCATTTTTCGACCGTTTTTTTGGACGAAGCCCAGCACATCAAAAATCCGGACAGCCAGAATGCGAAGGCCGCCAGCGCGCTCAAGTCCGGAGCCCGCTTTATCCTCACCGGCACACCACTGGAAAACTCCATCCGTGACCTGTGGTCGCTCTTTGATTTTCTGATTCCCGGCTACTTGGGATCGCGCAAGGACTTTCAGGATCGCTACGAGAAGCCCCTCGCCGAAGGAGCCCGAGGCAGCGTATGGCCACGCCTTTTGCGTCGAGTGAAGCCCCGCATGCTCCGACGAAACAAGAAAGATATCCTCACCGAACTCCCCGATAAGATCGAGCAACTCGTCGAGGTCGAGTTGACCCCAGACCAGAAAGCCATCTACACCCAACTCCAGATCGCCGCAAGGGCGGAGGTGGATGCCCTCAAGGACTCCGGAGGTGCAGCCCGAATGCGCGTTCTCACAGCCCTCCTCCGACTTCGCCAAGCCAGTTGCGACCTTCGCCTGCTTGGCGGCAAATCCCCCAACCCATCGGCCAAGTTGGAGGCCCTCTTGGAGCTCGTTCGCGAGGCATCAGATGGTGGGCACCGCACACTCGTATTCAGCCAATTCACAGGGATGCTCGACCTCATCGCTCCTTCCCTAGACAGCGCGGGCATTACTTGGTGCCGCCTCGACGGATCCACACGTGACCGCGCCGCCGTCGTCGAGCGATTCCAGTCGGACTCCAGCATTGCCGTTTTTCTGATCAGTCTCAAAGCCGGCGGCACCGGACTCAACCTCACCGCCGCCGATACCGTTATTCACTTTGACCCATGGTGGAATCCCGCTGTTGAGGCGCAAGCGACCGACCGAGCGCACCGCATCGGACAAAAAAACGTCGTCACCTCGATCAAACTCATCGCCCGCGACACCGTCGAGCAGCGGGTCTTGGAAATGCAGGCCAAAAAACAATCCCTCATTACCGACTTACTTAATCCCGAAAACTCCACTCTGCCGCTCAACGAAACCGACCTCCTCGAACTCATCGGCTAAATGCAATAAAACCCAACTCCCGCAAGCTCGCTTACGGCAGTCTTCTTTTTTTGAAATCTTCAACCGTGCAATGATTTTGCCCGCAGCGCCGAAACTCAATTCTGACAATTGTGTCAAAAAAACTCCGCCTTCCCCAATTTTCCATCGTGATAATCCCGTGAATCTTGTCAGACCCTTCCCCAATACCAAAAAATATTTTGAATTCACAGAGGCCGAGGTCACGAAGAGTGGATCGTCTAAGTAAAAAATCGAATTGAATGATTTACAATGAGGGTAAAGAAGACCCATTCATCGCAAAAGCTCTTCTAGCTGATCTCGAGCCACAGTTCCATCCTCGCAAACCGCTTTTGCGGACTTGCTCAGACCGTCGTTATTTCGCCGCCGCTGATTTGACCATTTTGGTGATGCGGCCCCACTTGTTCCAGTCTTGGATGTAGAGGTCACCTTTGTCGTCGATAGCGCAGCCGTGGGGGGCGGTGAAGACGCCTTCCTTCCAATCCTGTGGTGGGACGCCAAAACTCGCGCGTTGGGATTCAACAGGATTGTCGCCGAGGATGCTCAGGATTTTGTAGTTTTTGTCCAGAAGCACGGCGCGGCCGGCGAGCTCTGCAACGAACATGAGGTCGCCACGGATGGAGGTGGCGCAAGGGCGGCGCAGTCCCTCGATCGGGATGTCGATGGACTTTCCGTTTAAGTCAATCAACTGGATACGAAGGTTCTCGCGGTCGCAGACAACGAGGAGCGGGCGCTCGGGATTGCGGGTGTCCACCGTGAGGCCGTGGCACGTGTTGAACTGTCCTGGCTCTTTGCCACGCGCTCCGAATTTACCGAGGAATTTGCCATCTGGAGCGTATTTGTAGATGAGGTTCGTGCCGTAGCCGTCAGCGACAAAAATGGTCCCATCTGGGGCGGCGTCGACAGCCGTGGCATTGGTCCATCCGAGATCGTCGGACCCGGGTTTATTATTGATCTGGAGAACAACTTTTCCGTCGAGGTCCAGTTTGCAGATGCGCTTGCCGCCGGCCGCGTAGAGGTATTCCTTTCCAGCCTCCTCGCGCATGGCAAGGCTGTGAAAGCGGCGCGAAGGTTCCCCCCAGCTTCGAATAAAGGTGCCATCGGGCTCGTAAACGATCACGCCGTTCGGTCCATCGGTGGAGACGTAAATATGGCCACTTTTATCAACCGCCACGCCACCATGGGTCGAGCCAATGTGTTCCTGGCCGGGGATGCGCCCCCAGTTGAGAACAGTCTGGTAAATCCAATCCCCTTGGCCTGTGAGAGCGCCATCTTTGAGGGAGGAAGTCGGAGCAGTGGCAGGCTTTTGATCACTTTCCGGGTGAGCGGAGGCGAGATGGGAAACGGCGAGGCCAAGAACAAGGCCAGCAAGGAGAGCTTTTTTAGGAATCATAGTTTTTTGGGTGTTGTTTTTTTGGCGGCTTCAGGTGTTGGCGCAGGGGTCGGTGGCGAGAGTTCCACACCCCAGATCGCGGCGTTGGCGAGGTGCAGGTAGACTGGTTTTTCCGCTGCCACATAGAGGCGGAATTCCGTGGCTTCACGCTCTTCGGGTTTGAGAGCGGTGAGATCGAGGTTCCAGGACTCCTCGGGCTTTTCGGATTTCCAAATGGTTTCCCATTCGCCGGAATCGGTGAGGCGTTGAAGCTCGAGTCCCTCGGCGCGTTCCATGTATTCTCGGCGGTTCACGATCGAGATCGCGGAGAGGCGGACTTTTTTCGGGAACGTGATTTTCACCCACGGGTGCGCTTCCGTATCCGTGTGAAACGCGAAAGGAATCGTACTGATCGCAGGGTCGAGGAACTTCACGAGACCGTCCTGAGGGGTATGGGCGGTATTGCTACTGGTGGTTGCTGTAGCCTTCGGACCGATAAGCGTGCCGTATTTCGCCGCATCGGCACCGATTGTGGTAACGAGATCTTCGCGGGCAAGCGGGAAGCGACCGAGGACGAGTTCGTAGCCACCGATGTGGCTAGGTGTCGCCGGACTACCAATCGAAAACACGACATAGCGGCCCTTAAGGTCTTTGCCGAATCCATAGCGCGTGAGGGCGCGGTCGTTGGCAGCACTCGGCTTGAGCGTGAACTCGTGGTCCGGCGGACGCTTGAGGATCGCCATGTCCTTCGAGGCTTGGCCTGGGTCGGCGTTTGTAACGCGGATTTCGAGTTTTCCGGCCTTGTCTGCGGCGAGGGCTCGCTGGGCATAGAGGAGACCTGAGAAAACAATCGGCGATCCCATGTCGTAAACCACGATGAAGGGTCCGGGGCCTTTACCCGCGTAATCGGAGCCTTGGTTATTGGCTGTGCCGATATCACCGAGTTTGACCGTGCCGTCGTAGAGATTTTTGACGAGATATTTTTCGTCATACTCCGAGGAGGCCGACGCGGCGAGCGGCGCCCAGTAAAGCGTGCCATCCACCATCGGTGGCGGGGGGCGATCAGGGATGTCGATGCCGAGGACTTCGACTTTCATCGCGGCGAGGCGGTTTTCGAGGGTTTTAATCTCCTCCTGCACACGGCGCTTTTTGTTTTCCGGGAAGCGGGTTTTGATGAAGCTGCCCGCAGCTACAGGACTGACGGTGGTATTCCACGCGGCGAGTTGAACGATGTTCGGAAATTTGGAGAAAAAATCGACCGAGCGGTCCGTGACTTCGGTGCTGTTGAGGTTGATTTTCTTGAGTTTTCGGAGCGGGGCGAGTTTGGCCACATCCTTATCGGTGGTGCTGGTTTCCTGGAGACGGAGTTCCTCGAGGTTCGCGAAGCCAGCGATGACGGGGAATGCGGTTTCAGAGATTTTGGTTTTTCCTGCATCGAGCATGACGATGTTCGCCTTGATCGGCTCGAGGCTGGCGATGAGTTCGTCGGGGTTTTTGGCATCAGAAGCGATGAAGATATTTAAGGCAGGAGAATCCATCGAGGAGCGGCGGACAGCGAGGTTCGGAATCTTGGCGAGCGTCGCGCCGGCTTTAACGACCTCTTCCCACGTCATCATGGGCACCTCAGGGGTGGCGACTTGGAACCCGAGATTTTTTTCCAACAGCGCGAGGGCGGCAGGTGGCGGGAGATCGTCATCAAGCGGCAGTCGCTCTTTAGCGCCACGATTGATCCACCACGAGAGAAGCTCAATTTCGGGATCGGTGAGTTGAGGTTTCCCTACGGGCGGCATGTGTTCCTTGTTATCGAGCGGCAGGTTGGCACGCCCGATCATCAAGCTGGCATCAGCGTCACCCGGCTTGAGGGCCGCGCCATGTTTTCCGCCAGCGAGGAGTAGCGCCATGGTATCCATGCGCAGGTTTCCATTGCTTTTTGAGGGGTTGTGACACTCCACGCACTTGGCTTCGATGATCGGTTGGATCGCCGCAATGTAGATGGCCGCATCTTCCTTGGTACCTTTATCCACGGGGATCGGCTCGGGTTTTCCACCGAGGGCGACTGGGAGATAGGCGGTGAGGTAATCTTCGCCGTGGGTGAGCGATCCACCATAGTGACCGGTCGCGGCAACGAGGCCAAGCGAAGCAACTAGGAAGAACACGTAGGCAAACCGGCCAAGCCAACCCGAAAAGTGGTGAGCTAGGAGCATCCAGACACAGGCCGTCGAGGTGGCAATGCCGAACCAGCGGTGATCAGAGAGGATTTCTCCGCTGTAGCCGCCGGGCCAGATGAGCAAGGTGCCGAGGGCGGTCGAGGCAAGCGCGGACAACGCACAAACCCAAAGAAGAACGCGGTTGGCCATTCGGAAATCGAACCGGAATACCCATTGCAGAACTTGAAGACCCGCCACAGCGGCAAGGAAGCCAATGGGAAGGTGGACAATGAGCGGATGGAACCGCCCAACGAAAAGCAGGAGTTTTTCAGGAACTGGGGGTGCTGGCGCGATACCGGAAAAAATCAAAGCGGCGGTGGCTAGAGCCGCCAAAAGGAAACCAAGGTTTGCCCATACGGAGCGGGAGGGTGTTGTCATGAAGATGAGAAAATTATTCGCCGGAGATATGGCTGCGCTTAATCGCAAGTGATGGTTTCATCGAGGTTGAGAATCGTGGACATAGTGAAAGACAATGCGGCAAGTTCGGTAGGCGGCAGGGATTTTTCTCTAGTCTTTTCGCCGTAGGCGAGAAATTTCTCGGCGTTTCCGGGATCGGCGGTGAAGCGCGCGAGGATTTCGTTGCTGAAGGTGATCCAACCTTGGAGTTTTCCTCGTCCTTCGGATTTCGGCCGGTGGCGAGGCGCCTCATGTCAGCAAGGGCGCCCGCTTTAAGGGCACGGTTGCTATTTTCTGGGATGTCAAAATTCGAAGTCGCCATCCCGCCCAGTCCGGATTCGGTGAGGAGTTCAATCATCCTCATGTCACAGGAAGCTCCGCAAGGCTTGCGCACGTTGATGTATGGTTTTGAAGCTGGCAAAGGTCTTGCCGAGTTGGTTATGAATCAGAGCATGTCAAAAGCTGCGATTATTATACCGGCTCGATGGGCTTCGACCCGCATGCCTGGCAAACCGCTTCACCTCCTAGCAGGCAAACCACTTGTTCGCCATGTCTGGGAAAGATGTAGTCGAGTTCCCGATGTGGACCGGATCATTATCGCGACGGATGATATGCGAATCGCGGAAGCTGCGTTCGAGTTCGGCGCCGAGGTCACCCTGACCTCTGATAAGCACCCGTGCGGCACGGATCGAATTGCGGAAGTGGCTCAAAAACTGAGCGGATTCGGAATCATCGTTAATGTTCAAGGCGATGAACCCTTCATCGACCCGAAGCTTCCTCAAAAATTGATTCACGTCCTCCGCGAGGATAAGTCACTCGCGATGTCCACGGCCGCTTGCCCGATGGAAGCTGCTGAGTTGGGAAATCCAAACTGTGTGAAGGTCGTCACCGACATCGCGGGCCATGCGCTTTATTTTTCTCGCGCTGGGATTCCACACGATCGTGATGGGGACGTCCGCCCCGGTCTCCTGCGCCACCTTGGCATCTATGCTTATCGCCGCCGGTTTCTCCTCGATTTTGTGAACTGGAAACAAACCCCTCTCGAAAATGCCGAAAAGCTCGAGCAACTTCGCGCCCTCGAGCATGGAGCCAAGATCCATGTCGTGAAAACACGGGCGGCGGGACCGGGTGTCGACACTCCCGAAGATGCCGCTGCCGCTGAAAAGATTCTCTCGAAGGGGAAATCTTCTAAGAAGCGGGCGTAGAGGTAACGCCGCTCGTGTCTCGGTAAAGAGCGGCGTAAACGCCATCCTTGGCTACTAAATCTGGACCGGAACCATCCTCTACAATCCGGCCGTCCTTCATCACAATGATGCGGTCAAAATGATGAACCGTGCTGAGGCGGTGAGTGATGATAAGCGTCGTTTTTCCCCGCATTAGTTCCATGATCGTGCCCATGATCGCGTGCTCTGTGCTAGGATCCAAGGCACTTGTGGGCTCATCGAGAAGGAGGATGGGAGCATTTTTGAGAAAAGCGCGAGCGATTCCGATGCGCTGACGCTGCCCCACACTCAAGTGGCTGCCACGCTCGCCAACGGGACTGCTGAATCCTTCCGGCATTTTGCTGATAAAATCGAGGGCCTGGGCCTTGCGGGCGGCCTCGATGATTTCCTCTTCTGTCGCTCCGGGTTTGCCATAGGCGATATTCTCGCGAATCGTGGTCGAGAAAAGAATCGTGTCTTGGAGAACCATCCCGATATGGCTGCGAAGGCTTTTTTTGCTGATGCGACGGATGTCCGTACCATCGAGCGAAACAGAACCCGCTGTGGGATCGTAGAAGCGTGGAACCAAGCTCAGGAGCGTGCTTTTTCCCGTTCCTGTTCCTCCGACAAAGGCGACGGTTTGCCCCGGCTGAACGGTAAAGTTGATATCCTCGATAATCACTCGTTCGCCCGAATACCCGAAATTCACATGGGCAAACGCGATGCGACCGGTGGCATCCTTGATATCAACTGCATTAGGAGCATCCGGGACATCATCATCCCGATCCAGCACCTCAAAACATCTTGCAGCACCGGCAGCGGCCCCCTCGAGTGCCCATGCCGTGTAGGTCAACTGCTCGAGTGGTTGGTAAAGCATCACGATGTAAGCGGAAAAAACCAGCAAGTCACCGAGACTAAAATGGGCCTCGGGATTGATGACCTGAAGAGATCCAATGTAATACATGAGCGCCGTTCCGGCAGCCATCAGGGTGCCGACTACGAGCGAACTGGCAACGGATGTCATATTGAGCTTCATGTTGGCCTCGAGACTCTGCGCGGCTCGACGACGAAACTGGTCGACCTCAAAAGCCTCACGCCCGAAGGCATGCACCATGCGAATCTGGCTCAACCCCTCTTGGGCGATCGTGAGAAGGTCGCTTTCACGTTCGTGAATGCTTGTGGATTGCTTGCGGACACGCTCCGCGTAGTAGCGAATCGCCCAAACGACAGCTGGCAAGATGACGAGCGAGGCCAGCGTGAGCGGCAAGTTCATCTGTACCATCACTACAAATGTGGCGAGCAACATCACCACCGAGGAGAGCACGGTAGCGAATCCTTTGTTGTAGATCGTCTGGATGCTTTGCGAATCGTAGGCGACGCGAAAGCTGGAATCGGCACTGCGTCGTGCGTCGTGGAATTTCAACGGCAGCGCCTGCAGCGCCGTATAGAGATCGGTACGCAGCTTGAGCAAGGCTTGAAGGCCGGCATGAACAAAAAGATAGTTCGACCCCAGATTCACTAGGCCAGCGAGGAGGCTAATCAATACCATGGCGATGCACAGCCACAGAATAGAGAGCGAAGGATTCGCTCCGCCGAAACACGCATCTATAAACGCTCGCGTATCCGAAGTTCCCTTGCTGGTGTCCAGCACGCCATCGACGATGTATTTGAAAGGCCAGGGCTTAAGGAGGCTCAAAAGGATGGAGAGAAAAGTGAGGAGCACTCCCCCCAAGGTCGGCCAGAAAAAAGGCCGGAAGTAACGGATCGACCGAGCGTAGATATTCACCAAGTTCTTTGCTAAGGCAGCGCTCGCACATGCGCAAGAGGATTGCCCATTCTACACCATGAGATTTCATTTGAAGAAATGGCGCCACTAGTAGAGAAGGGACGCACTTTGGAAAACATTTCGACTCATCGCCCACGCAATCTCGACTGGCGCCGCGCCGCAGCTCTCCTCTACGGTGACTGGGGCACCAGCAAAGCTTACGTTCTCGGTTTGGCTTTTGCGGCCACAGGCTTCGCTTCCCTGCCCATCATTCTCGCGGTTTGCGCGCTCACGCTTCTGGTTGGACTCAACTACATCGTCGTCTGCCGATGCTTCCCGGACGGAGGCGGTGTTTATTCCGCAGCGGGAGCCCATGGCAAATTGCTCGCCGTCGTCGGATCCCTCCTGCTCGTGGCGGATCTCACGGTGACTGCCGCGCTCAGCGGTTGGGCGGCCCTCAGCTACTTGGGAGTACCTCAAGAATACGTGATGATCTCGACGATCGCCGCGATCCTACTCATTGGGGCCGTCAATTTTTTTGGTCCCCGCCACAGCGGGAGCTTCGCTGTCACGCTGGCCCTGCCCACTGTCGGCGTGATTATCGCCATCATCGCACTCAGTGTTCCGTACCTCACATTCACAAACTTGGAGCCACTCCATGGCAGTTACGGACACGTCTGGATCTCTTTTGTCGGAGTCATCCTCGCCCTTAGCGGTGTGGAGGCGATCGCGAACCTGACGGGCACCATGAAGCCCGACAAAAACTCTCCTGTCGGCCATCCCCGCATTGGTAAAAATTCCGCCAAGGCGATCATTCCTGTGGCGATTGAAGTCAGCCTAGGAACGATCCTCCTCGGATGGGCAGTTTTATCCCTTCCGAAATCCCTCGCCCCCGAGATGATCGCCCGCAAAGAGGACATGCTACGCTTTGTGGCCGAACAATATGGCGCACTCACATTCGGGGCAACCTTCGGTCATCTTTTCGGACTTGTCGTGGGCGTGATTTTCGCTCTTCTGCTTTTGAGTGCGGTGAATACAGCTGTTGCCGCCCTCTTGGGCTTGCTTTTTATGATGTCACGCGAAGGCGATATGCCGCGTGAATTTTCGAAGCTCAATGGATTCGGTGTGCCCAAGGCCCCGCTGGCCATCGCCGTGGGGTTTCCTATTATTATCCTGCTGATCTCGGACAACTTTGAGGCCCTTGCGAACCTCTATGCGATCGGGGTCGTTGGCGCGATCTGCGTGAACCTGAGTTCCTGCGTAAC
>JBILZC010000053.1:0-16324 GCA_044377415.1 Terrimicrobiaceae bacterium
GTCATCGCTCAAGAAGGCCCGACCACGGCTTCGGACTTCTCGGATAATATTCCCAGTGTTGACGCAATAACATCGATCGGCAGAGGTGAAGTCGTCAGCCTCGATCCGACGACAACAGGTGGACACCGACAGTTTTCAGACGCGCCCGATGGCACCATTTCCTGCAAATATTTAGCACCGCCGGCCTACCCCACCCTCTTTAGATTAAGCGCAACCTCACCGGATCGCGTCACGATCACCTTCGATGACGGACCTGATCCCGACTGGACACCCGGCATCCTCGACATCCTCAAAGAAAGGGGCGTCAAAGCTCTCTTTTTTATCGTGGGTCAAGAAGCGGAACTCTACCCCGACCTCGTGAGAAGAATCGTTGCGGAAGGCCATGAGATAGGCAACCACTCGTTCACCCACCCGAATCTTGCCGAGACACCCACGTCGATCATTCGACTTGAGCTCAATGCCACCCAACGTCTCATTGAATCCCTCACGGGGGTATCGACCACACTTTTCAGACCTCCTTACAACGCTGACTCCCATCCCTCGAAGCTCGAGGAACTCGTTCCCATCGGCGTCGCCCAGTCCCTCGGATACATGACCATCTTGGAAAAAATCGATCCCCGTGACTGGCAGGACATCGATAAGGAGGAACTTTTATCGCGCGTAAAAAGAGAGCGGCCCAAGGGAAATATCATTCTTCTTCACGATGGCGGTGGAGATCGCTCAGCCACTTTGGGGGCACTCCCAGCTATACTCGACTACCTTCAGGAACGTGGTGACCAGGTCGTGAGCCTCAGTCAATTACTCGACTTGGATCCCCACAAAATCATGCCCCCGATGACAGATGAAAAGGAGACACTCCATCTTTTCACAAGCGGGATTGGTTTTCAGATTCTGCGGGTTTTCCAATCGTTTCTTCACTGGTTTATCGTTATCAGCACAACCTTAGTCGTGGCACGGACTATCCTAGTCATCCTCCTTGCGCGATTGCATAAAGCCCCGGCAAACGCGTCCAAGGGATACCTCCCCGCTGTCTCAGTTATTATTCCGGCCTACAACGAACAAAAAGTCATCGCCAAAACCATCCATTCACTTCTGGCATCGCAATATGAGGGCCCAGTAGAGGTCATTGTGATCGATGATGGATCCACTGATGGGACACTCGAAGCTGTCGAGGCTTTGAACGACCCTCGACTGCGAGTCGTGAAGCAGTCGAACTCTGGAAAAGCCTACGCACTCCAGCGCGGAGTTGATGAAACCAAAAACGAAATCCTCATTTTTGCCGATGCAGACACGCAATTTGATCGCCATGCCATCGCTCTGTTGGCTGGCACATTTGAGGACAGTCAAATCGGAGCGGTTTCTGGTCATGCCCGCGTGGGCAATCGCTCGACATTCCTCGCGCGTTGTCAGGACTTGGAATACATCTGCGGCTTCAACCTCGATCGCCGCGCCTACGCGACATGGAATTGCATCACCGTTGCGCCAGGAGCTATCAGCGCCATCCGCCGAACGACGATCATTGCTGCTGGTGGTTTTTCATACGAAACCTTAGCAGAAGATACCGACCTCACCCTTGCCATTCACAAAACGGGCTATCGAGTCGAATACCAACCCAAAGCCATCGCCTACACGGAAGCTCCTGAGACATTTTCTGCCCTTGCTAGCCAGCGATTTCGCTGGGCCTATGGCACACTCCAATGCGTCTTCAAGCACGCGGATATCCTATTCAATCCGCGCTACAAGGCACTAGGGTTCCTGAGTCTTCCAGGCATCTTATTTTTCCAAATCGTGCTTGTCGCTTTTTCCCCAGCCATCGATTTGCTTTTTATCGAATCCATGTTCATGGGGCGAGTTGGTGACATCCTCCCCTATTTTCTCGCCTTTATCTTATGCGATCTGGTGGTGGCAGCTGTCGCCCTCCACATGGAAGGCTTACCCAAAATACAAGCCCTTCGGATTATCCCCCAACGATTCCTCTACCGCCCATTATTGGGCTATGTAGTATGGAAAGCCCTTTTTCACGCCATGCGAGGGGCTTGGGTCGGATGGGGCAAGCTTCAGCGCTCGGCAAGCGTCTCAATACCATGAACAAACTGTTATCGATCCTCATCCTGTTTTGCGGCCTGAGTCAAGGCGAGGGATCTCCGATTGAAGCAATCCCCACCGAGCAAAAAGGGGTTTTATTCGGTGCCTACATGGACTTTGGTGAAACAGAAGACGCTGTCACGCTGGAAGGTATCGAGGATTTTGAAAAACTTGCAGGCAAACGCCCGGCGATCATCGCTTCTTCCAGTTACTGGGGAGAACAAACATTCCCTCAAAAGAATCTCGCACTCATCGACCGTCACGGTGCTACGCCGCTTATTTTCTGGTCACCTTGGGACAAACCTTACGATCAAAACAAGGGTCCCGATCGTTTTTCGCTGAGAGAGATCCTAGCTGGCAAATGGGATGCCTATATTGACGCTTGGGGTGACGGCGCGAAAGAATTCGGCAAGCCCTTTCTCGTTTCTTTCTGCAATGAAATGAATGGCGACTGGTTTCCTTGGTCTGGTTGCTTCTACGGAGCAAAAAAAGGTGGAAATGAGGTTTTCAAGCGGACTTGGCGCTACGTGATAGATAGGGTTAGGGCTCGTGGCGCCAGCAACATTCGCTGGGTCTTTCATGTCAATGCGTTTCCAGCAGAAAATGATATGTGGAATATGATGGCCGCCTACTATCCTGGGCCGGAATATGTAGATTGGCTGGGGCTGAGTGTTTACGGGAAGCAGTTCCGGAAAAGTGACGACTGGGCCGAGTTCAAACCCCTTCTCGACTGGCCCTATGAGGAACTGACGGCGATCGACCCTGTGAAACCCGTGATGATTGCCGAATTTGGCGTCGGGGATTTTCCCAAGTTAGGAAGCAAAGCGGAATGGATCAAAGACGCACTTAGCATGATCCCGGAATACCCACGAATCAAAGCAGCCGTATACTGGCACGAACGCTGGCAAAATCAGGATGGATCCTTCAGTAACATCCGAATCAACTCTTCTCCCTCGGTTTTGAAGGCCTTCCAAAACGGGATCAGCCACCCAATGTGGATTCCCTCAAAAAAAGAAACCGATCAACGCTAGATCGGGATCTACATATTCATTCGAGAATGATTTTCTATTTCAAACTTCAGTAGGATATGAATGTCTTTCGTGACTCCAATTTATGAATCAAAAAGTCGTTGATCCACGCGTAAGAGACCTCACCGCTGACGTCGCCCAAGGGAAAGCGGCCAGACTCATCGAGGAATTGATCGATACCTCTTTAGGATTCGGTCGCGACGACGCGAGCATCGGCGAACTCAAGCTCATGAACCGCGCCCTCCGCGAGCTCCGTCACGCAGCGAGTGTCTTTGCGAAATACAATCGTGTGCGCAAAGTTGCTGTCTTTGGAAGTGCCCGTACTAGTCAAGATCAGGAAGAATACAAGCAGGCCGTGAATTTCGGCAAAAAGATTGTGGAACACGGATACATGGTCATCACCGGCGGGGGAGATGGAATCATGGGCGCGGCCCAAAAGGGCGCGGGTGCTGAAAAGAGCTTCGGTCTCAACATTCGCCTTCCTTTTGAACAATCGGCGAATCCGACCATTCATGGTGATCCAAAACTCATCAATTTTAATTACTTTTTTACGCGCAAATTGAATTTCGCAAAGGAGACCAATGCCTTTGCATTGTTTCCAGGGGGCTTCGGGACGCATGATGAAGGATTTGAAATTCTCACGCTCATGCAGACCGGCAAAATGCCGATCGTGCCAGTAGTGATGCTCGATCGTCAGAATGGCCACTATTGGGAAACTTGGCGCCGCTTTGTCACGAACGATCTTTTACACAAAGGCCTGATCTCCGAAAGCGACTTCAATCTCTTCCATGTCACCTACGATGTGGATGAAGCGGTGAAGCAAATCACGGACTTCTACCGGAACTTCCACTCCTATCGCTGGGTGAGGGAAAAAATGGTGATCCGAATCCAGCACTCCATCAGCAAGGAGTCACTGGAATCCCTCAACGACCGCTTTGCTGCCATGCTTTCGGTAGATAGAATCGAGCAAGTCGGGGCGCTGGCTGAAGAATCTGACGACACACACCTTCAGGCATTGCCGCGACTTGTGCTGACACCACACAAAAGAGAGTTTGGAAAATTCCGCCTCCTTCTGAATGCGATCAATGAGTTACCGGTCGCTGGCGGGTGCGCTTAAATAGTTGGCGCGTTCGGCAAGGATCGCTGAGGCGATACTATCGGCCAGCTTCTGTCTCGTTTTAGAGGATTGAACGATCGCATTTTCATTGCGATTGGAAACAAATCCCAACTCACACAGAACCGCTGGACGCTTGTTGTTCCTCAAGACATATAGCTTTCGGGATTTGATGCCACGATCGAGACAGCGATACGTGCCAACCATCTTGGATTGGATGCGGGAAGCCAATCGGGCTGAGTTGGGATTCAAATAAAAGGTTTCAATACCCGATGCCTTTTTCCTCTTCGCCCAATTGTAGTGGATGCTCACAAAAATCGAGTCCTTCAATCGATTGGATACAGCCACACGATTGTCGAGTGTGACAAAGTAGTCGCCGGTACGTGTCTCGACGACATGGAGACCTTTCTGACGAAGCTGGCTAGCAAGACGAGTGGCCGTATCGAGGGCTAGATCTTTTTCATAAACTCCAGAAACAGGCTTGGCCCCGCGATCGAATCCACCATGACCCGCATCGATGACCACCGTATCAAACCGACCAGTTCCTCGCGCCCCGCCGACGAAGCCCGAGGTGCAACCACTAAGGAGCACTACCACCAGAATAAGAAATGGCAGAATTCGATAATAATTTTGAAAATAGAAATGTTTCGGTAACTCCATGCAAACGGCCCTGCATTCACCATGTTTGGAAAAATGTCGGCAGAACAATAGAAACCATATTGTAAATCGAGCAATCATTTTAGTCTCGATTTCTTCCCTCTTCGGAGCGTGGATGAGTTCATGTTAGCCAAGCGAGTGATTCCATGTCTGGATGTGACAAATGGTCGAGTAGTGAAAGGAACAAAGTTCCTAGATCTTCGTGATGCGGGAGATCCAGTGGAATGCGCCAAGATGTATGATCAGCAAGGGGCGGATGAATTGGTTTTTCTAGATATCACCGATTCAAGCGATGGACGGGCAACAATGGTCTCCGTTGTTGAGCGGACGGCCGAGGCCTGCTTTATGCCTCTCACCGTGGGTGGAGGTATTCGCGCGGTGGAGGATTTTCACATTATGCTGCGCGCCGGAGCGGATAAGGTGAGCGTAAATACGTCAGCCTTGCAAAGACCCGAACTGATCACCGAGGCAGCTGAAGCCTTTGGGTCGCAGTGCGTGGTTGTGGCCGTCGACGCGAAGCGGGATGGGGATGGCAAGTGGCGCGTCTACACACATGGTGGCCGCAAACCCACCGAGCGCGATGCGATTGAGTGGGTCATCGAGGCAGCCGAACGCGGAGCTGGCGAGATACTCCTCACGAGCATGGATGCCGACGGCACCTGCGACGGATACGATTTAGCGCTCAACCGAGCAGTTTCCAGCGCCATAAAAATCCCAGTCATTGCCAGCGGTGGTGCTGGCGAACTCCAACATCTCGCTGATGTTCTCCAATCAGGTCTCGCCGATGCCGTTCTCGCCGCAAGTATTTTTCACTTCGGAAAATTCACCGTAGCTGATGCGAAGGCCCATCTCGCCAGTCAGGGTATTCCTGTTAGAAATGCTTACCGTGGTTAATATCGACCTTATATGATTTCGCACTTCTCCGTCGACAGCGTCACCGAGTCTCTTCGTCAGGAAGGATTGCGTATCACCAAAAACAGACGGGGTATTCTCGAATGCCTTTTTGCTGCGAAGGAGCCAATGTCGCTACAAGAAATCCAAGAAAGCGCACTCGAGTTTTCCGGCACCAAGCCTGACTATGCGACGGTATTTCGGATGATTTTGCTGATGGAAAAACTCCACCTGGTCCATAAGGTGAATCTCCAACGTTCATGCAGTTACTATGAGCTGCGCGATCCCCACAAACACTACGACCATCTCATTTGCAAAAAATGTGCCCATGTCGTCCTGATCGACATCCCCTGCCCTATCGGTGATACGGAACAGAAACTGGCCAAAAAATATGGTTTCACCGATCTGAGCCACTCCTTGGAATTTTTTGGCACTTGCTCCCAGTGCGTTTAAAAAATCCTCTTGATTCCATTCGACCTATTCCAGATTCTTACGCATGAAGGTTCCAACAAACGCACCCTGGTCCTCGCAGGAATTGGATAGTTTTTTCTATCAACCGGCCGACAGTTTTTTCCGTGGGAATTCAGGCCTCTCGCTCACCTATGATGATGTGACGCTGGCTACCCTCTACAGCGAGATTTTACCCAAGGACGCAAACTTCGAAACCCGTCTCGGACCAGGACTGTATCTCCACCTACCCATCGTCTCAGCAGATATGGATACCGTGACAGAGTCCCGCATGGCGATTGCTTTAGCCCTCAATGGCGGGCTGGGTCTGATTCATTACAATATGCCCTCCCGCCAGCAACTTTCTGAAGTCTCTCGTGTCAAAAATCACATTCATGGCCTGATTCGTGAACCGATCAAGGTTCATCCAGAGCAGTGTATTGGCGATGTTTTAGGACTCATCGAAGAAAAAAAATTCAGTTTCAGCACCTTCCCAGTAGTCGATAAAGACGACACCCTGCTCGGTCTTTTGCCCGGCCATTGTGTGAGGCCCCGCTTTGCCAATCGGGGAGTGGGCGAAGCCATGATCAAGAGGGACGGCGTTCTCACCATCCGTGAGAGCGATCTCGGGGACGATCCCATCCAGAGAGCCGATCGATTTTTTACCGAACACATCGGCATCCATAAACTTCTCGTGGTGGATGCGGACGATCGCTTGAAAGGATTGTTCACCCTCAGTGATATCGAGCGCATCTCTCAAGAACGTTCCTTGCAGACCAAGCCTGCCAGAGATTCGAAATTCCGCCTCCTTTGCGGCGCGGCCGTCAGCGCTCCTCGCAAAGCGGATGGCTCCATCGACAAAGTTCAACTCTTGGGCCATGTGGAGGCACTCGTGGAACGCGGACTCGACGCCGTCGCCGTATCCACCGCCCACGGACATACCCTTGGCGTTGGTGAGGCCGTAAAAGCTATTCGCCATGCTCTCCCCGATCTCACCATCATTGCCGGTAATGTTACCAGTGCTGCCGGAGTGGAATTTCTAGCTAAAAGCGGAGCAAATACAGTGAAAGTTGGCCAAGGTCCGGGATCAATTTGCACGACCCGCGTTGTGGCAGGAGTCGGCATCCCTCAGCTCACAGCTCTCTATGTTTGCTCTCAAGCCGCCCGCGAGCATGGTGTCACCATTCTCGCTGATGGCGGGATCACCAAATCCGGCGATGTCGTGAAAGCGCTCACTCTCGCCGATGCGGTTGTGTGCGGAAGCCTCCTCGCGGGTTGCCCTGAGGCTCCTGGTCAGATCTTGGAAATCAATGGCAAGTTCTACAAACAATATCGAGGCATGGGCAGCCATGCGGCGATGAAGGCTGGCAGTGCCGCCCGTTACGGCCATGCCCGTGAGATATCACAAAAATCCGCAGCCGAAGGCGTGGAAGCTCTCAAAGAGGTCTCTGCACCAGCAGACACCGTCTTGGCGCAACTCGCTGGCGGTCTTCAAAGCGGCATGGGCTACCTCGGTGCATCAAGCCTCCCTGAACTTCGCACTAACGCCCGATACACCCGCATCACTCCGGCTGGACTCCGAGAGAGTGCTCCGCATGACATCATCGAAGTTAAAACCGGCGGCTAATAAAAAAGTCGAAGTCCCGGCAGCACTTCCCTACCCGCGTAGCCACGACTATCGGTTTTTGATTCAAAGGTGGCGCGCGCTGGCAAAGTTCTCCGATCTTCGATTGCGGCGCTTTTCGGAAAGCGGGGGATATCCGGTTTACTATCTTGAAAGCCACTCTCCGCCTGCCCATGCCCCTCGCATTTACCTTTCTGCGGGCATTCATGGTGATGAACCCGCGTCCACCGAAGCACTCCTCGCTTGGGCAGAAAACAACAAGGAACTCACCCGAGATGTCCAGCTCGTCATTTTTCCGTGCCTGAACCCCTGGGGCCTCGTTCACAACAAAAGAAACGATGTGAATGACTGCGACCTCAATCGTGGCTATCGACATAACCATCCACCCGTTGTCAAAGATCAACTCGCTTTACTCGGTCACGCGCGCTTCGATCTCGCGATCAACCTCCATGAGGACTACGACGCCCAAGGTGTTTACCTCTACGAACCCTTGAGGGAGAAACCTCACTGGGGAGAAAGAATTATCGAAGCCATGTCGGCCGCAATCCCAGTCGACCCACGCCGAAACATCGACGGTCACAAGTCCAAAGGAGGCGTCATCCGTAGACGTATCACTGAGGACATGATGCCCGACTGGCCGGAAGCCATCGCGCTCCACTTCCACTTTTCCCAACGAACCTTCACGCTGGAGAGCGCATCTGAGTTTGCGATTGAATCCCGCGTTGCGGCACATGTGGCCGGAATAGAGGCGGCGATTCGGTTAATCGAGTAAGTCGGCGTAATTCTGGCGGGCCATAGCGATACTCATTTCCAATATCGCATTCGAGTCATCCATCTCAAGGGCTGTTTTGACCAGATCCCTGCACTCCGAAGAATGGAGTGACTGGACGGCTTTTTTCACCCGAGGAACGAGCGCTCCGGTGGCGCTTAATTCCTCCAAACCGAGACCAATCAAGATCGG
Organism: Terrimicrobiaceae bacterium; assembly: GCA_044377415.1. Classification (GTDB taxonomy): domain Bacteria; phylum Verrucomicrobiota; class Verrucomicrobiia; order Chthoniobacterales; family Terrimicrobiaceae; genus UBA967. Next base: position 8,808 of record JBILZC010000053.1, read on the forward strand.
TGTCAGAAGAATATCGGCTGCCATTTCCCCGCATACCCCGATCCAAATATTTTGCGCTCGGGCGGCATCAACCGTCATCTTGATCATCCGAAGAATCGAGGGATGAGTGGGATTGTAAAGGTGGGCAATACGATCATTCAACCTATCCACCGCAATCGTGTATTGAATGAGATCGTTGGTTCCAATACTGAAAAATTTGACCTCGCGAGCCAAGTGGTCTGCGACCAAAACGGCGCTGGGAGTTTCAATCATGATGCCGACATCAATATCGGCCTGAAAGGAGATTCCTTCTGCGGCGAGTTCGTTTTTGCACTCCTCGAGGACAGCATTGGCGCGGCGCAACTCCTGCAAACCCGAGATCATCGGATACATGATCCGAATGTTCCCAACCGTCGAGGCCCGAAGAATGGCGCGAAGCTGGGTTTTGAAAACGTCGAGGTTTTCGAGACAAAATCGAATGGCTCGGCAACCGAGAAAGGGATTCGCTTCTTCCTCAAAAATGAGGCTTGTCGAGGACTTGTCTCCACCGATATCGAGGGTGCGGATGATCACACTATGAGGCAGGGACTCCTCCGCAGCCCGCAAGTAATGCCCATACTGCTCTTCCTCGTCCGGACAAGTGTCGCGATTCAAATAAAGAAACTCCGTGCGGTATAGACCGATGCCCTCGGCTCCACTCGCCTTGATATCGGCAAGATCGTCGGGAAGATCCACATTTGCGGAGAGAATAATGTGCTTTCCATCGCGGGTGGTGGATTCCGTTTCACGAATAAGTTGAAGCCGCTCGACGACCTCCTCTTTTTGCTGCTCGATGCGGCCATATTCAATGAGCGTCTCCGTCGACGGATTAAGGATCAGAAGACCAGTATAGCCATCAATAAGGATGTCATCGCCGAGCTGGATATGCTGACAGATTCCCTGCATGCCAACGATCGCCGGAATTTCCAAAGACCGCGCCATGATTGCCGTGTGCGAGGTCTTACTTCCGATCTCGGTCACAAATCCACAAACGAGATCGCGGTTCAACAGAGCGGTATCCGATGGGGTCAGATTATGAGCAACAACAATGTGCTGATGGTCGTGGGCCGCTGGATTATGGGGCGCCTTACCAAGGAGATTGCGAATCACCCGGCGAGTCACATCTTGAATGTCCACGACACGTTCGCGCAGATAAGGATCATCTATTGCTTCGAGCGTGGCACAGTATTTCTGGGCGACTTGCTGGAAGACAAAGTCCACATTCAACCTCTCGCGCTCCAACATTCGAAGCACTTCGTCGATGAGCGTCCGATCTTCCACAACAAGAAGATGGGCATCAAAAATACTGGCATCCTCAGAACCAATTGAGGCGACGATGCGTTGCTGAATCTCCAGCAATTCCACACGGGTCGCTATGAGCGCAGCCTCAAAACGGATGATTTCGCGCTCCACATCACCGTCATCAATAGGATGTGGAAAAATCTCCTCATCAACTTCGTGACGCAAAAAAGCGGGGAAGTGGGCAATGCCCTGAGCAACGGGAATGCCGCTAAATCTCTTCTCCACTTTTTGTGTCTGTAACTCCATTTGTGCATGGAGATGTAACACAATTTAAAACTTGATCAATGAGAAGAACTACTCTTCACCAAATCGAGTCTCCACGAGGCTTTTAATTTCCGCAACAGCCTTGTCCGCATCCACACCTTCGGCGTGAATGGTGAGCTTCGAGCCCTTGCCTGCAGCCAGCATCATGAGACCCATGATACTCTTGCCGTTGACCCTTTCCCCGTCCTTTTCGACCCAGACTTCGGCTCGGTATCGACTGGAGATTTTGACAAACATGGCGGCTGGTCGCGCATGGAGACCATTACGATTGTCGATAGTGACTTCGCCGCTGCAACGATGAAGGTCATCTGAAAGTTTTTTTTTGGTTAGAATTCCCATCATCTGCTCCGGCGTTCACTGATCATATGTAAGAGTCTCTGATTAAATTCCTGCGCGCTATTTTCGCCCATGTCTTTGAGTTTCTGATCCAGCGCCGCGACTTCCACTAGTCGGGCAATGTCACGTCCGGTCTTGACCGGCAGCGTGACGTGCGGGATTTTGATACCCAAAATTTCGTAGGTTTCGCGATCGATTCCTATTCTATCCACATTTTCGACCTCCTGCCAATCTTTGAGTGTGACAACAAAATCGAGGCGCTTTTGGGGATTCACAGCACCGACACCAAAGATCGATGCGATGTTGATGATTCCAATGCCACGAACCTCCATGTGGTAGCGCGACATACTATCTGCGGTCCCAATCAGCTCGCTCCCCTCGGCTGAACGGAATCGCGTTATGTCATCGCTCACGAGGCTGTATCCGCGCTCGATCAAGCCGAGCACACACTCGCTTTTTCCGATGCCACTCGCCCCACGTATCAGTGTGCCAATCCCGAGAATGCTCACCATGCTGCCATGCTCGGTGGTCGAGGGCGCAAAATCCATCTCCAGCAAAATCGTTGCCGCGTTGATGAATTTCATCGTGATCATATTAGTCCGCAACACCGGAGTCTCAAACTCGGCTGCGGCATCGAGGAGTGCCTGGGGCACGGGGGCATTACGAGCCACGACGATGCAAGGCATTTTGCGTGCAAATAAAGCACGGGAACGTTCCTTGAGCACTGACGCACTCAGACTCTTGAGATAACTCAACTCGGCCGAACCCAAAACTTGAATGCGTTTTTCTGCGAAATAATTGAAAAATCCAGACAACGCGAGACCCGGACGATTGATGGTGGGCTCTCGTATCAGACGGTTAAGTCCGCGGGAACTTCCCTCCAGCCTCATTCCCAGCTTCTCCGCATGATTTGCATAAAAATGCCCGACCGTGATGTGGGAGACTTTTTTATGCAGTTTGTTTAACATAGGTATGAAAAATTAAGACAGATCACAAAGGTCGGCAAAATCAGTAGCAGCGCAATGACGATTTTGAAAAAAACTTCGGCCTACATGGTGAAGGATTCGCCAAGGTAAAGCTTGCGACTGATGGGGTCGTTGAGCAGAAAATCCTTGTTTCCCTGACTCTCGACTCGTCCTTCAAAAATGAGATAGGCACGATCAACAATATTCAGTGTCTCTCTTACGTTGTGATCCGTGATCAGAATCGCCAGACCTTGGGCACGGAGATCTTGTATGATCTGCTGCACATCGTGAACAGCAATCGGATCCACTCCACTGAATGGCTCGTCCAGCATGAGAAGCGAGGGATTTGTGACCAGCGAGCGGGCTATCGTAAGGCGACGTTTCTCTCCACCGGAAAGAGTGAGCGCTTCGTTTTTGGCGAGGTGTTCGATACCAAAGCGCGTGAGAAGTTCTTCACAGCGTTCCTTGCGTTCCTTCTTCGTAGCCTTGGTAGTTTCCAGAATGGCGAGAATATTTTCCTCAACAGTGAGCTTGCGAAAAATCGACTCCTCTTGTGGGAGATAGCCCATGCCGTTACGGGCACGCTGATGCATGGGCATCGAGGTCACGTCCGCATTTTGAAAATGAACGCTACCCCCATTGGGTCGCACCAAACCGACGATCATATAAAAAGACGTGGTCTTTCCGGCCCCATTGGGTCCGAGTAATCCGACGATCTCTCCTTTTTTGACATTGATATCAACGCCATTGACCACTGATCGACCATTATAGACCTTCACTAATCCCTCGGTACGAAGCAAAGCGCTATCGTTATCAATCAAAGTGCTCATTTCTGGTCGGCGGAATCGGTAATGAGAGTTTTGCTTCCGCCGATAGTCCGGGACTGCCCGCTGTTCTTCAAGATCATGATAGTGGATTCCTCGGTGGCGACCTGTTGATTAATGCCTTGTTGAATGGATGGCCATTTGCGCATCACGACTTCGCCGGTCGCTGGCTTGTAGGTGACTTCACCGGCGCGACCAATGGATTTGGCAGCCGTGCTTTTGGGGTCTGACTTTTCTTGGATGATCACCACATTTCCAGTGGCGTCCACCGATTCCAGCCCCTTTTGATCCTTGCCCAGATGGACCAGGAGATTGTCACAAGTGAGAGTAAATTGGGTATCGCGAACGACCACGCCCCCACTGAACTCGGCTATGTTTTTTGCGTTGTCGTAGGAGGCTTCTCCGTTTGCCGTGATCTCGGTTTGCGCCCCCTTAGGCCGCTCACCACCCATCGGATTAATAAAACCGAGCGCATTTTTACTTTTGGTCTCAGGCGAGTCACTGGCAACAGGTTCCTGCGCATTAGTAAAACACAACGTCAGAATAAGACAAAAAATGGCAGGGAAGGAATTAGGGATGAGTTTCATTGAAAGTTATTTTCGGTCGAAATGACCATTTTTACATTGCCTCGTATCGTACCGAAACGAGTCTTGGTGTTGAATTCAATATGATCGCCGGTTATGACAAAATCGGAACGCTTGATGAGGGCTCCTTTGTGCCCAGAGAGGATACGAGTATCGAGGTTAAATAACGATTGGGGGAGTTCAACGAAAATCTTGTTTCCCTCATTGTCGAGAACCTCCAACTTCACATTGGTCATCTCAATCTGACTCTCGTCGATTTTTTTTGCCGATTCCGTCTCAAAAGCCATCGCCAACTTTCCGTTCACATCGTAGTGGGGGATTTTTAGCCCAAGAACTGGTATTCCCACAGGAACCGGCACTTCAATTTTATCGCTTGTCGGCGGTGAATCGGAAGGGACCGCGATCAGAAGCGAACTCCCGATGGTAAGCAGACATAGAAAAGCGGGGAGTTTAAAATACGACATCGCGAATGGTTTTAAGCTGCCTGATGAGGCGGGGCAGATCCTCAAGAGGAACTTGGTTGGGACCATCTGAAAGCGCCGCAGCGGGATTTTCGTGCGTTTCCAAAAAAACCCCATCACATCCCGCAGCCACGGCAGCGCGCGCCAATACTGGAGCCAACTTACCATCGCCTCCCGTTGTCTCGCCAGCGCCACCAGGACGCTGCACCGAATGCGTCGCATCAAAGATGACCGGGCAGCCGATTTCCTGCATCCAAGGGATAGCGCGCATGTCAGCAACAAGATTGTTGTATCCAAATGTCGTGCCTCTCTCCGTAAAAAAATAATTTTGGCATCCGTTGGCTTCGAGCTTAGCGGCGACATTCTTCATATCCCATGGAGCCAGAAACTGACCTTTTTTCACATTCACGATCCGACCAGTCTTAGCCGCAGCGACAATGAGATCAGTCTGACGGCAGAGAAAAGCGGGAATTTGAAGAATATCAATATACTCCCCTGCAATCGTGGCCTCCTCGGGATTGTGAATATCGGTTGTGACAGGCACCCCGTGGGCGGCACCAATCTCGCACAACAACTGGCATCCATCGCGGACCGATGTGCCTCTAAAGGATTTGGCAGATGTGCGATTGGCTTTATCGTAAGAGGCCTTAAAAACAAAATTCACGCCCTCCCCATCGCAGATCTCCTTGATTTTAGTGGCCATTCGGCGCGTGAATTCGGGGGTTTCGATCACACAAGGGCCGAGTATGAAGAGCAAATCACGACCACCTAGGACAGTCGGGCCGATTTTTAATTCAGAACGATATGACATCGATCGCGATCGTATTCATCCGAGGAGAATTCCGCAAAGATTTTCGTGTATTCAAGCCGCATTTCCTCCGATGTGATCGGCAGCGATTTCACGTAATCCAGTCAGCGTTTCGACGCGCTGGAGTCGTTCTCGGAGACGAGCCCCACTGGGCAAGCCACGTGTATAGGCCATCAGCCTAGCGCGCATCGATTTCATGGCTTGGGCTTCCTGCCCCTTCCACCAATCGATTTCCTTAGCGCAGTGATTCTCAATAAATGCCCATTTGTCAGCGAGAGTGACACACTCACTAGTTTCCCCACTGAGGGCGGCGCGGATTTCCCGGAATATCCAAGGATGATTCATCGCCGCGCGACCGATCATGATTCCGGCAGCGCCACTTTGCCGCCAGCGCTCAAGGGCCACGGAGGCGCTATCGATATCCCCATTTCCAATAACTGGGATTTTGACCGCTTGAACAACAGAGGTGATCACTTCCCAATCGGCCTCGCCGGAATACCCTTGTTCCTTGGTGCGACCATGGACAGCCAATCTCGAAATCCCCTCACCCTCAAGAATGCGAGACGTTTCGATCGCATTTACAGATCGAGAATCCCAACCAATGCGAATCTTCGCGGTGACCGGCAAACCATTCGCCGCAGCCACCACGGAGCGAGCGACGTTCGCGAGGAGCGGGCAATCCTTGAGAAGAGCGGATCCCCCATTGCGCGAAACAACCTTATTCACGGGGCATCCAAAATTCAGATCGATAAAATCTGGCGCAACCCAATCGATCACCGCTTTCACCGCTTCAGCAAGACGATCCGGATCGGCACCGAAAAGTTGGACCCCGAGCGGGCGTTCGTCGGATTGGAATTCCAAGTAGCGACTCGTGCGCTCGTTGCGATGCAAGATCCCCTCGGCGGAAACAAACTCCGTCGTAAGGACATCTGCCCCGAGATCCTTGCACAGGCGCCTGAAGACAGTATTCGTTACCCCAGCCATCGGAGCTAGAAACAATAGGGGCCTTGGGCCGGCGAACGGATCCATTAGGCGGGAGGACTCAATAGGGCACTCACCTCCCGTTGCACATTCGGGATTTGCTCCAAACTCAAGTGGGGATTGGCGAGAACAAACGTATCTCCGGAGGCGATATGCTCGTAGACCAGCATATCCTTATCTTGGCTTTCCATAGGGCGAAGGAGTCGCTTTCTTTCGAGCATCAGAGCGAGGATATAGCGAGTATTGTGATGTGCAGGATCGTTCTCCTCAATGAGACGTCTTAGCAAACCCTCCGCATCATCACGCGGAATAGCCTCAGGCGGACGTTGGGCGGGAGGCTCGTATTTTGTCCTCCAAAAAGAAAACGGCTGAATGTTTTCATTGCGCTCCTTCCAAGACGCCTCGGAAAGATCCTCACGACGAAAGCCCTCCGCATCACGAACAAGCAAAGTGTAAAAATATTCACCCTCTTGAAATTCCGCACCCGTTTGTGAGCACCGATGCGACCTTGATTTGATGTCCCAGTCAGCCTGCATTATTGGATCCTCGGGATTTTAAGTTTCGGCATATCGCGATTGGTCGACTTCATCCAAAGCATAAAGAGACCGATAAGAAAAAACACAAACATCGGCCCCCATGCAGCGACCACGGGCGAGACCCGATTCCCCTTGCCCAATGCAATGAACACAAGGCTCACGAACACCAGTGAAAAAAACATACCAATTGCCGTCGCCACACCTCCCAACACCCCCCGCCGCGAGTAGACAATCGCACACGGCGCGGCAACAAAGATGACCAGAAAACAGATCGTCGGCATAGCCCAACGGTAATGCCAATGCGTGAGATAAGGGGCCAACCTACTGACGGGGAAATCACTGTTGTATTTGAGATAATCATTCAACTCCTCGACCGAAAGAAAATCGGCATTCAGCATCGAACTCGCAATGCGCCACGGCGTCTCAGACCAACCATCA
>JBILZC010000121.1:0-5510 GCA_044377415.1 Terrimicrobiaceae bacterium
GTGAGATACGGGGCCAACCTACTGACGGGGAAATCACTGTTGTATTTGAGATAATCATTCAACTCCTCGACCGAAAGAAAATCGGCATTCAGCATCGAACTCGCAATGCGCCACGGCGTCTCAGACCAACCATCAATTCGGATCTGATCGCTCAGTTCCGCCTTTAAAATATCACCCTCCGTATTCATTTCGACATAGCGCGCATCGGCCAGTTTCCATTGCAGAAGATGGGAGTCGAAGGTCGCCTCGCGAGCATACCACTGATGGACGATCGAGCCATCGGCATCCTGCTGGACAATCTGAACGCCCGTCAAACGTGCCCCACCAAGAGGCATTCGGGATACAAACCACGTGCGTCTATCCTCCCTATTCCGAAAAAGATGGGCCCGAATCGATTTTTCCGCCTTCTCACCACGCCTGATATCACCGACCAGAACCTTCTTGATTCCACTCGCATGGGGGGCGCTCTCGTAGTTGAAATAGGCGGTCAAACCCGTGAGAAAAACGCCCACCACCATTAACGGAAGCAGAATCCGAACAATGCTTCGACCAGCCACCAACATCGATATGATCTCATTCGATCGCGACATCGCCGAGAGAGAATACAGAATGGCAAGCAAAGTGCCAATCGGCACACTCATCACAATAATTTCTGGGATTTGAGAGGCGTAATACTCCCAGAGCGATTGAAAAGAAGCATTCCCAAGCATGAAGTCCTGCAAATTATCGCTCAGATCAAAGACAAACCAAATGCCAATAAACCCGATCAAACAATAAAGAAACGGGATAAAGAATTTTTTTAGGACGTAGCGGTCGAGGAGCGTCATTTCAATGGCTGAGCATCATACCCACCGCCATCCGAAGCGTCAATCGGCGGAAAAAAACGATCACAGCCGATTTTGCAAAAGGGCGAGGTCCAAAGCGAGACGGATGGCGGATTTCATGCTGTCGGATCGGGCCACGCCCTTGCCAGCTATGTCAAAGGCCGTGCCGTGATCGGGACTGGTGCGGGCAAATGGCAATCCCAGCGTGACATTCACGCCCTCATGGAACGCTAGCAACTTAAGAGGAATCAGGCCCTGATCGTGATACATGCAAAGCACTCCATTGAACTCTCCTGAAACAGCACGATGGAAGATCGTATCCGGCGCAAACGGCCCGAAGAATTCCCCCTGTTCCCTCAATCGCGCAACCGCTGGGGCAATGATCTGGATTTCTTCACGGCCAAGATCTCCGTTTTCGCCGGCATGGGGGTTCAATCCCGCCACGGCAATACGAGGATTTTTAATACCACGCATCGAGAGGAAATGACGCAGCAACTCACCTACCCGCACGATCTCATTTGCGGTTAACTTCTCCGCGACTTGATTGAGGGGGATGTGAGCAGTAACGAGTGCAACGGTCAGAGGCCCCCCAGTCAGGCACATGGCAAAATTCTCAACCCCTGCCCTAGCTGTAAAAAATTCCGTTTGTCCGGGAAAATTATATCCGATTTGGTGCAAGGCGTGTTTGCAGACAGGACCGGTGACAACCGCATTCCATTCACCGGACAGCAACTTGGCTGCGGCTATATCGAGAGAATGGAGAGCGGAGCGTGCGGAGGCCTCGGTGGGATGACCAGGAATGTGCCCTGACGTTTCACCGACGACCTCAAAGACACACCCCTCGGGCAAGACGAAATCCCGCAAGGCGGCCTCGATGATTTCGGGTCCAACTCCGGCGGGGTCCCCCCGCGTAATGCCGATGCGAATGACATTCATGGTCCAAAAGGCGGATTGACGTTTTTACCCCTCCATCAGATTGGCCGTCGCGCCTTCGCGTCCGCGAAGGCGGAGAAGGATGGGCAGGCCAGGGAACTCCCATTTGTCACGAATGCGGGCGCAGAGGTAGTTAACGTAACTCTCCATGAGCAAACTCGGGTCATTCACAAAAAGAATGAACAACGGTGACGAGATCGGCGACTCGCTTCTTTCGTTGGCTTGCGTCGCATAGAGAAGTTTGAAGCGGCGATTCGATTTCACCGAAGGAGACTGACGCTCCATTGCCGCGCGGAGAACCCGATTCAACTCGCCTGTTCCCGCTCGTCGTGTTGAGTGCTGGCGGACTTTTTCAACCATCGTGAAAAGACGACGCACATTTTCTCCCGTGAGCGCGGAAAGAACAACAACCGGTGCATAATCGAGGAAAAACAATTCTTGGCGGATGTGCTCGATGTGTTCGCGGAGAAGCTCATCTTCATCGCCGCCCTGCTTTTGGATGAGATCCCACTTATTGAGAGCAATGATGGCCGGCTTCTTGGCCTGCTGAATCAACCCAGCGATCTTCTTGTCCTGCATGGTCACGCCCATCGTCGCATCGATCACGAGAATATTCAGATCCACACGACGGATCGTTTTTTCCGAACGCATCACGCTGAAGACTTCGACCGAGGAATTATGCCGTGAACGATGGCGTATGCCGGCCGTATCGCAAAGAATGTAGCGGTTCCCATCGCGCTCGGCCTCGACGTCGATCGTATCGCGGGTCGTGCCGGCAATCTCGCTCACCGTGGTGCGGTTGTCGTTAAGAATAGAATTCACCAGTGAGGATTTGCCCACATTCGGACGTCCAACGAGGGCCAACTTGGGAAGACGCTCGGGAGCAGACTCGTCGGTGATTTCCGCTTCGGGAAGCAAGGATTCGATCTCCTCGACGAGGTCACCGATACCTCGACCATGAGCCGCACTCACCGCGCAGGTATGATTGAAACCCAATCGGGAAAATTCAAAAGCGCGCGACTCATGTCCCTCGGTATCCACTTTATTGACGACGAGGATGAGCGGGCGGGCCGTGCCTCGAACCATGGATGCGACCTCGGCATCGAGTGGCGTGACTCCATCAATCGAGTCCGTAACAAAAAGAATAACGTCGGCGGACTCCATCGCAATGAAGGCTCCCTCCCTCGTGCTCTGCGCAAAATCGGGATCCGGCTCAGATCCGATACCACCCGTATCCACAATCTCAAATGGAGCTGAGCCCAGCTTACAAACAGACGCGATACGATCACGCGTCACGCCTGGCTGATCGTGAACGATCGAGATCATACGGCCAGCTAGGCGATTGAAGAGGGCTGATTTTCCGACATTGGGACGACCTATGATGGCGACGTTTCGCATGTGATTTCTTAATTTGTTTTTTCGTTGTGCCTGAGCTGGCTGATCCCTCGGATCAAATATTCCACCCCGCTGATAAATGTGAAGATACCAGCAACGTAGACTAGCGCCAGATAACTCGGCAACTGGAGCATGATCATCGCTAGAGAGAGCATTTGTAGTGCCGTGGCGGCTTTTCCCATCATGGAGGGGCGGATTTCCAAGTTCTGATGCAGAAAATGCAGCAACCCACATCCCAACAAAATCAACACATCACGGGCAATCACCAATACCGCGAACCACATCGGGAACGAGTGCGTCCAATGGGTGAGACTCAATGTGATGATCGCCGTAAGAAGCAATCCCTTGTCCGCAATAGGGTCTAATATAGCCCCAAGCCGACTTCGCTGATTCCAACGTCTAGCCACATACCCATCGATTCCATCCGTGCAGGCAGCGAGGATAAATACCCCGATCGCAACAAGACGCTGCCACTCGAGCGGGGCTCCTGACTCCACACTTTTGCCGTAGTAAATACTGAAAAGAACAAAGATCGGGATCAGCAAGATCCGCGCAATGGTGATCTGATTCGCGACTGTCATAAGCGAAAAATACCCCTTCTCGATGGATTCTGCAAACTAAGGAGATGAGATTCAACTATCCGGCAGCAAGCAATATCCGCTCATCTGAGGTCAATTCCCTCGAAGCTCCACAAGCCAAATCGCCTAAGCGAAAACTCCCGATAGCGACACGCAAAAGTCGTATCGTCGGATGACCAACGGCTGCCGTCATTCTTCTCACTTGGCGATTGCGACCCTCGTGAATTTGAAGCTCAATCCAGAAATCTGAAACGCTTTTTCTCACTCGCACAGGAGGATCACGCGGCGGCACGATGGGCTGGGGATCAAGAATTCGGGCGTGTGCAGGAAGAGTGAGTTTTCCATCAAGAAGTATCCCGGATTCCATTTGGGCAAGCGCCTCGGCTGAGGGCAGGCGCTCGACAAGGGCCCAGTAGGTTTTTGTAACATGACGTCCCGGAGCGAGCAGTCGGGCATTCCACTGGGGTTCGTCGGAGAGCAATAGCAACCCCTCCGAGTCGGCATCCAATCGTCCGATGGGATAGACCGATGAAGGAAATCCGAAATCCGCTAGAGAACGATTCGGGCTCCCATCCGGGGTGAACTGCGAGAGAACCCCGCAAGGTTTGTGAAAAACGAGAATCAAAGAATTTTCAGACGGGTGAGATCCTGCGAGTCCACGATTCCCACTGGCCTGCGCTTTTCATCGAGAACAACCAGATCATCGATGCGATGGTGCTCGAGCACTTGGAGCACCTCCGCCGCGAGGCGATCGCCGGTGATGGTGATCGGATTTCGCGTCATGAAGTCGCCCACGGGCAGCGAGCCAATCCCGGGATTCCCAGGGAAATGACGGGCAAAGTCGCCATGGGTGAAAATGCCAGCGAGCGTCTCATCCTCATTCACCAAGACGGCCGCACCAGCGCGATACTTCGTCATGGCCTGAATGGCCTCAACGACCGGAGCCGCTGGAGAAATCAACGCCAGTTCATCGATTTTACGCATGATTTGATTCACTCGCAGGAGCAAGGATCGCCCTAGACTCCCGCCTGGATGGTATTTCGCGAAGTCCTCTTTACGAAACCCCCGACTTTCCAGCAGCACCATGGCAAGAGCATCGCCCAGGATGAGCATCGAGGTCGTGCTGGAAGTCGGAGCCAAGTTCAAGGGACAGGCCTCTTGAGATACGGAGACATCGAGTACCGCGCTTGCAGCTTTGGCGAGCGTGGAATTTTTATCACCCGTCAGCGCGATGATCGGCAGACCGAAACGCACGACCGCTGGCAATACCGAAAGCAACTCCTGAGTCTCTCCGCTGTAACTCAAAGCTAGAACGACATCGCCATCAGCGACGATGCCAAGGTCCCCATGGAGGGCGTTGAGGGAATTCAAAACGACAGCCGTGGATCCCGTGCTAGTGAGAGTCGCTGCAATTTTTTCACCGATCGTGCCGGATTTTCCCACACCAAGAACGACGACTTTGTTGCGGCGTTCAAGGGCAGCACGGATCAGATCGACAGCAAGAATGAATTGGGAATCCAACCGCTCAGCCGTTGCCGAAGCCTCGGTCAACTCGATTTCAAAAACCCGTCGCGCACGTTCAAGGTAATCCATACCAAGCATCATGCCTCAAATGCCAATCCCGTTGCAAGTATAGCAACACCGCGCTACCCAACCGGCACCTATCGCGATGCCTCACGGCGTTTTTCCAGCCAAGCTTTAGCGACTTCCCAGACAATCGGCAGGACGGATACGACAATGATCCCAAGAATCACTAACTTCATATTTTTCTGAACAAAAG
>JBILZC010000011.1:0-45961 GCA_044377415.1 Terrimicrobiaceae bacterium
ATACCGATAATGAATCCGGGAAGACCTGCCAAGTGATACAGAGGGAGTGTTAGTCCATACCCGAATATCGAGATCAGATTTGAAGTAAAGAGCGCTCGGGGATGACCAAGAGCCAAAGGCACCCGCTCCATAGAACTGAGAAGGATACTCGACCACACTAGAATCGAGAGCCATTGCGCGATAGTACCGGCAGCGGCATAGCGGGAATCGTAAAGCAGTCCAAAGAATACGGGGGAGAATATAGCGAACCCATTCACAACAGCCCCGCCGGCAAGCAGAATCAGACCGCGAGCTTGGATGCTCTGACCCACCAGGGTGACAGGGTCATGCTGACTCTTAGCCAAAACGGGAAAAAGAACTGTGTGACTGAGGCGAGTGGAAACCTCAACGCCAACACGCGCAAATGTAAGGGCGATACTGTAAACCCCGAGCTCATCTAAAGTCAGAAGTCTCCCCATCAAGATGCGGTCGAGGCTCCCTGAAAGAAAGGCCACGATCGTTCCAAAAAAGATCCACTTTCCGAAATGCAGGATTTCGCGGGCACAATCGCGATCCCAAGCCATCCGGTTTTTTAACGGGCGATTGAGCCAATGACTCAAGGGCAAGCGAACAAGACTATAAATCAGCCACCCAGAAACCATCGCCCACACACTTGGCCAAATCATGGCCCAAACAATCATGCCCAGAACCGAGATCGCCTGTGGAATCAACTCGAGCCAAGTGAGACTAGCGATACGGAGATGGCGGCTGAGAGAAAAGACGGCCGTGGAATTAAAACCTCCCAACACCGAAGAAAACCCAATCACCGGCAGGATATAGAGTAAATCAGCTCCAGAAGGGTCGTTCGTTCCAAAAAAGACCGATGCCGGCCACGCGAGAAGGCACGAAAAAATCCATAAAACAAAGCCGCGCAGAATCTGAATCGTCCATGCCGTATCGAGAAACGCCCTATGATCACCCTTCGAGTTTTGAATGATGCTCGGCCCGATACCGACCTCCGAGAACATTTGCAACCCTTGCATAAACACTGTCACCAGAGCCATCACTCCGAAAGCGGATGGGAATAAGAGATGCGCCAGAACGAGGTTGCTTCCGAGTCGAAGAACCTGAGCGCCCCCGTAGCCCAATAGAGTCCAAACCGATCCCTGTAAGGTCCGCTTTCGTGTGTCAGCGGCATCCATCAGATCACTCGGGTAACAGCGAGGGGATGGACTCGGGCAAGCGGGATGACATCCGAAAGAATGGATGATGACGCATCTAGTTTCCTGAACAAAACGAGGGACGTCAGCCCCCCCGAGGCGAGCATGAGAATCGGATTATACATCGCGTTGAAAAGATTGTCCGCCATGAAGACCCCTAGAAACAGAGCGAAAGCGGCACTCGGCGCCATCAGCGGTTCCGCGAAGCGACGCTTTGGCACGAGGAGAAAAAACAGGACTGGCGCCAGAAGGATACTGGCAGAGAGGGCGCTGAGGCCGAATAAGCCATTTTTCCCTAATGTCAGAATCCACATACCGTCCGGCACGGATATGTAGATGCCGTTCTCATTGGTGACAAAGGAACGGTTGAAGCCTCCCCAACCAAAAATCGGTCGAAGCAGAGCCTTTTCGACCAGAAGATTTTCATTGAAGAGACGGTAGGCAAGCGAACCCGTTCGCTCCACGCTGCCAGAAAGTTTCCCTGCTGCTTCGACGAGGCTCTGACCATCCCACGCCCCAACCGCCCGCAAGTTCATATATAAAACCGGAAGGAGGAGGAAAAGCAGGAGTGGAATCTTGGTTTTCAGCCTCACGCAGACTTCAAAAACGCCCATGGCGAACAAAAAGAGTATGAGTGCGCCCGTTGATCGTGACAGCACCAGAACAACAGTCACCCCAATCACACAAGCTAGGAGGGAGACATCAAGAAATGGCAGTCGTTTCTCAACGGACTTCCTGAGATAAAGTTGCCACCCCATAAATGCAGCGGCGGCATTCCACATCGCCAACTCCAAACCATGAGCCATAAAAACAGAGGGGCGATACCCTCCACCGCGTTTCACTTGGCTGAAATCGTGAGGATACCAACCATAAAAAAAGATATGCATTTGTGGGCTTATCATCATTTCGATGAGCGCCAGCGGAGCCACAACAACCCCGCCAATCAACATCCCGATGGCTAATTCCCGTAGCGCTTCCGGCGATCCAAAATAAAGGCGTCCGATAAAGTAGGGCAGGCCCCAGGAAACACTCATGGCCAAAGCCGAGGACCCTCCATCCCAAGCCCCAAGACCATTAGCTACAGATGAAAAGAACGGCGCCACGCACCAACAGGCCATGGGAATATCCATCCAACGAAAGCGAAATGATTTCAGGATTTGAGGGTCTTTGAAAAAAATCCCACTTAAAACCGCTAAACCGAGCGCATTCGTCTTTGCATAATCAGGAAGAATCGGAATGTCGTATTTTGCCTGAGGTAAAAAAAGCCACCCAATCACAAAGACTGCGGCAGTAGCAACTCGTGCCGGATATTTCTCAAATAGTTTGAGAGCCAGCGGAATGATTCCAAACATCGCGATGGGGACGAGGAAGGTCATGGTAGGGGGGATACTGGGTTGCGCGGCAGTATGGCCGATGGGACCTTGGCGATGTGAAAATCGCTATGGGAATGATGGCTTACAACGAGGAGAGAACTATCGGGCACACGATATCCTCGCTTGCTGAGCAAAGCGTGTTTAAAAACCCGAATCACACAATCTCGATTCATGTCGTGCCCAATGGATGCCGTGATGCGACTACGTTGCTTGCACGGGAGGCGCTCGAATCCTTGAAAATAAGACATCCAAAGGTGCGGATCGAAGTGAACGAACTGACCGATGGTGGGAAGGCCAATGCATGGAATCATTTCGTTCATGAATTCAGTCCGGCAGATGCGGAGGGTCTTCTGCTGCTCGATGCGGACATCCATTTCGGGGAGTCTGAATGCTTGGAACGCGTGGTTAAGACCCTTATGGAATCGCCTGCAGCGGTTGTCGCCGTGGATCTTCCCATTAAAGATATCGCCTTGAAACAGAACCCGAGCTTGTGCGAACGCCTTTCCGTGAATGCTTCGCATCTTCAAACTGCCGGCACACCAAAGATTGCGGGCAGCCTTTATTTTGCACGCGCTGACGCGTTGCGGAGTTTTTGGATGCCAGTCGGCTTGCTTGTCGAGGATGGGTTTGTGAAAGCGATGCTGCTGACGGATTCCTTTCGTCACCCAGAGAGAGCCGAGGGGATTGTCCGTGCGCCTGAAGCAACGCATTATTTCAAAGCTGTCACGGGCTTGAAAGACTGGTTCAGCCATGAACGCCGTCTTCTGAACGGAACCGCTCTCAATATTTTGCTCTTCTCGTATATCCAGAAACTGGTTTGTGATGGGGAAGATCCGAACGGGGTTATCCAAGAAAACAACAAGCGAGATCCGTTTTGGGTTGTCGGCTTGGCGAAAACGCATCGAGCCACATTGCCTGGGGGATTGGAATTTATGGGCGAACCCCTGCGAAGACTCACACACTTGCCAACGCGGAAGAGGTTCGCCTTTTTGCCGAGCGCGCTTTTGCGGACGGGCCTCAATATCGCTGTATTTTTGGCCTGCCAATCGGACTTTAAACTCGGCCGACTGGATTGGTAGTGCCTCGGGTCTCATCGGCGCTGAATACCCAAAAGGCGGTGAATGATAGCCAACTTCGATTTTCCGTGAAGGGAATGGTAAATCCAGTGGCGCTTAAAGAGGGCTGAAAAAAACCTCCAACTCCTGATGTAAAACATGCAGTGAAATCGAGGATCAATGAGCTGAAGCGCGTTATTTTTACGAAGCACGCGCTCAAGTGCGACCTGATCCCAAAAAGGATCCTGATCAAGAAGTGCTTCCTCAAACATCGCCGCCACTTCCTTTCCCGGACGAAAAATAAGGGCTCCGCTATTGAGACCCGCTGGTGGCTTATCCATGACTCCGCCAATCTTCCCAAACTCAACCAGCGGAAGCGGCGGCGCGTCCTTGGCAATGAGTGTGTCCGAATCGAGGAATGCGATGAGATCTTTCTCACGAAGCCATTCCAGATCATGCAGGCAACACTTCTGCCAAGTGAACTTTTTTCCGGGTAGTTCACGAATCGGTTTGTCGATGATCAGGGTATCGTAACCATGGCGACGCGCATAAGCATCAAAACGAACACGCGAATACTGCTCGAAAAGAGCGGTATATTTTGGGCCGATAACAATCGTGACTAAGCCCACATTCATTTTTGACCCTCCCCGCCTTCTGGCTTTTTACGGTGGATTTTACCCCAGATACTAGAAGACCTCCCTTTTTTAAGGATTCCCGCGTAGAACGAAGCGATTCTCGCTTTAAAATGAGCATCGAGTACAGAGAGTGATCTCATCCCTGATTTCAGTAGAATCAACGAGTGAAGCCTCAGCGGTTCAGGACGCGAGAAGTTAAGCAAGGCAGTCACAGCTGGGACCCCTGCACTCGAAAGGATGTCCACCGCATGTCGGACATCGCTAAAAAGCCCCACATTTTGTCGGACGGTAATAACAACGGCATCGCATTTCATGGCCGCCTCTTGAGCAATGTCCGAAAGCGCAATCGACGGAAGATCGAGTATCACCGCATCGTAATCTTGGGAGGCCTTTTCGAGAAAAGCCTCGATGGAGGAGCGAATGCTATCTGGCGCACTCCCCTCACCCCAGGGCATAATATCTATGCGACTTTCGGGATCCTTCGTCTTTTTTGACCACGGCTCTATTGTCCCGGATTCCATGGGCAGGCCCGATGCAAGAGCCATTCCTGGAGTTCCCGTCGGAAATTCAGCAAGAAGAACACTCAGGCCATGGAGACCCAAGGCCCTTGCCGCGTTGAGGGCAATGGTCGTATTGCCTGATCGCGCGTGAATACCAACAAAGGCGAAAAGGCGGGCGCCACCGCGCTGATGTTCCAGATAAAGTCGCAAGGCCAAATCCAGCACGGCCCGAGAGGCAGTAATGTTCACATCTCTGAGAATTTGAGCAAAGCTCCTGTCTTCGTTTTCTCCAGAAATGGCCGGAATCGGCTCCGCGCCGAGTCCGCCGATAGCTGCAGCAAGCTCTTCGCGACTCCGGATCCTTCCATCCACAAGATCGAAAAGAAGGCATATCCCCGTGACCAACCCAAATGACACGGCTAAAGCTGCCACCCTGAGTTTGGGGGCATTACTGGAGGTTGGGTGCTCGGGGGTTACGGGTATCTTATCGATCACAACCGGGAGGGGGGACTTTGCCTCCAGCTCCACATCATCGATTCGTGTGTTGATGGATCCCAAGCGGTCCCGGAGTTGCCCGAGGCCAAACGTGAGTTCGTTCGCCTCAAAGATAGCATCCGATATCCGAGCCGCCTCCGCATTGGCTCTAGCCAACTCCTTTCCAAGCTGATCCGATGAACTGGTTGCTGATTCAAAGGCGTTTCGGGCCTTGATGACTGCTGTATCGAGCTCAAAAGATCGCTTCTGCGTAAGATTGACGATCGTTTCATCCCCCACCCGCTTCTTGTACGAACTCATGTAGTCGTTCATTAAAGCCATGCGTTCCTCGATGTATTTTCGATCCAGATTTTCGGGTTTAAGACCATCAATCGAGGCCCGCAAATCCTGGGCCTTTTCGTATGTCCAGCGTTCGATCTGATTGATCCCAAAGTTGTCGGCAACGCGTTCTTCCGCGAAGGGAGTCAAACTTGTCTTGGATAAGGCCTCGCGGTTTTTTTCAGCTTCCTCGAGCGATGCCTTTTTCGAAAGCGTCTCGGCCTCAGCTTCCCAGTAGAGCTTTTGGATCTGATTCATTTTGCCCAAATCCGTAACAAAATCGGCGCGAAGAAATGTTCGATTTTCGAGTCGGTTCGCGAGATCCAGAATGCGTTTTTTTTCATCCATCCCCCGTGAAGAGATCTTATTTCTCTCCGACTGCAGGTAGCCGAGGCGAGAGGCGTATTGGGTCTCCTGTTCCGATTGGAGCTTTTCAATGAGGCTGGAAAGGACCGCCCTCAGTGTCTCGGCCAATCCTTGAGACTCATCGGCCTCCAGCCAGACTTGAATCAAGTAGGTGCGCTCGACCTCTTTGGCTTTGACTCGCGACATGAGTTTGTAGATCGCCTTATCTGTAGAACCAAGCCCCTTGAGAAAGCTGGGACGCTTCTCGTCGGGAAGATGATCGAGCGCGGACTTGAGAACCTCCCGATCAACTATCCTGAGAACCAAAGTTCTCTGAAAAACTCCCACATCCCCTTGAATGGACTCGCGATCCTTGCCGTTGAGTGTGGGTTCTTTGCTTTGTTTAATGAGCAAGGTGCCTTCGACTTTGTAAATCGGGTGGGTAATTGGTGTCGCGAGTAGCCCAAATAACAGAAAAGCTGGGACACCGAGCCCCAAAACAAGAGGACCCCGCCGCCAGAGAAAATCCCAGAATTGGAAAGGCTTCACCTTTTTTCTGTCTTCGAGAGCCCCTCGAATCAATGGCTGGGCAAACCCATTTTCTTTTAAGGCGGGCATGGCGAAATATCAATTTTCACCCGACCCGCCACTTGTGGCTTGAGTATTAGCCGAAGAGGATATCGCTCCTCCGCCGTAGAGCACATTTCCGAACGTTTCCAGCAGTCCGACCCCAGAGACCACATTCGCCGCGATCCCAACAACAGTAAAAAACGGTGCTATCTGCGAAGAGAAATAATTGAGTTTGCTCAGCCCATTCTCAGGCACGTAAATCATATCCCCATCGCAGAGGGCATAGTTTCTTCGGTAGTCGGCTTTCCCAACGAGATTCTGGAAGCTGATACGCTCCACAACCCCATTTCCTTGAGCCCGACGAATGAGAAAGATGTCACGCAGGCTAGCCGCCTTTGTCGGACCTCCCGCATTCATGATGGCATCCAGAAGAGATAAATCCGGTCGCAGGGGGACAACACCGGGAGACTTCACTTCACCCATGACATAGGCGAGTTGATCGTCACTTTGCGGAATGAAAATCACATCCCCATTCTGAAGCCGAGCATTGAGCCTCATGTTTCCTTTTTCAAGCAGCTCCTTGAGATCGACACGCATGACAAGATCTTTGCCTCGGACAATCGTGCAACGGGTGAGGAAAGACTTTGCTGTGTCCACCGGCAGCCCTCCAGCAAGGGAGAGAGCCTCTAGAAGTGTGCCTGGTCCTTGAAAGCTCACTGCGCCAGGATTCGTAACGCGGCCCAGAACAAAGACACGGTTGTTGTTGTAGGCCTTCATCACGAGAGTGACCTCAGGATTCTCATAATAGGAACCCAAGAGCTGAATAAATGTCTCCGTTAGCTCGGACAACGTGCGCCCTTGGACATTCATAATTCCGATTCGCGGCAGCGACACCTCCCCATCGGGAGCGACGATGATCTCCTCGCGTGAGATATCCTCCCTTCCTCGTACCAGAAAAGCAAAGCGGTCACCTGGACCAAGGCGATATTCGTTACCCAACTTCATCGATTCCGTATCGATTTTTTTATCAGTCGAAAACGCATCGCCGCTTGCTTTCAATTCCGCAGTAAAAAACTGACTTGGTTTGAGCCCAGTGACTGGTGCTCCTTTTCCATCTCCCATATCGGGACCATAAACTCCCTCCTTGATCGGAACGGCCGTGCAGCCTAGGAGCCACATCCCGAGGACTAAAGTCATAAACCAGGTTCGGCAAGTGGTAGGTATGCAACTATTCACAACTAGACAGAAGTATTTGTTTTTGTATCGACTCGATGCCGCGACGACAGCTCGTCTCCGTCGCCACTTTCTTTCCACGCAGAAGGCATTGGAGTTGGTATTTGCGGAGAAATTGCCGAAATCTCCAATCGTTGTAGCGAGGTTGGCCTGCGAGCAAACTCCTCACATACCCCCACCACATGGCAATTCCCCCAAGCACAAAAGGGGGGTGAGCAAAGCGAAAGATAGAGCTCACCGTCATATAGAGAAAACCAGTTCCCATGAAATATTGCCCATATCCGTGGCGCATCCTGCCAGTGAGAATCCCCCGCTGACTCGATCCCATGGGCCTCAAATGAACAAACCTCAGTTCGGGATCATCCCAACTGCAAGCAATCCACCCCAACATGCGGCAGCGATGGCAATCGATCCCATCCCACATCACCTCGCGAACGAACCCTCCAATCGCCTTGAAACAGGAGACCCGATAGAACTTCGTCATTCCTACCGACATTTCATCGCCGCATTTTTCACTCACATAGCGACCATTTCTTTCAAAGTAAGCCTTCCCACTACAGGTTCCAAGTGCTGGGTTTTCATTCATCCGGCGAATCAGGGTTTCGAAATATTGCGGAGGCAGGTCGAGATCGAGGTCGCACTTGCATAGAAACTCAAACTCATCGATAGGAACCGTATCCAACCCCGCATAGAAAGCATCGACCACTCCAGGCCCGACAGCGCGCGTCCCACGATCCTCTCTCCGCAGGATTTTAATCCATGGATACTTGGCTGCATATTCCGCCAAGATCGACGGGGTTTCATCAGTCGAGCCATCATCGACAATCACCCAGAGATCCGGCAGCACGGACTGTTTGAGAATGCTGTCCAAGCAGCGCTTGGCATATTGGGCCTCATCGCGGCAGGCGGTCACAAGAAAATACCGGCTCGAAATGGCATCTCTACACACAAGAGGCTCAGCACTTCCAGAGTGCCTCAAGAAACTGCGAACCAATCGATCGAGGTTTATATCTGACGAAAACTCATCACTCACACGCCTTCGCCCCGCGCTTCCGAGTACTGAACGAATATTGGGATCAGCCCAAAGGGCTAGAAGTTGCTTGGCTAGAACGAGCGCATCACCGGGGGGAACCAGGCATCCACTCTGACCATCAACAATAAGCTCTCTTATGGTCGGCAAATCCCCGGACACCGCGCAAGTGCCGCTCGCCATTGCCTCCATGAGAACAACTGGAATGCCATCACGATCTCCGTCCGCCGCGGCGAGACAGGGAAGCACAAAAACATCGGCTTTATCCAAAAGCGCCGGAACATCGTGATGGTCAACCGCACCAATGAACTCCACGGGCAATCCCATGGCGAGTTCCCTTAAATGATCAACCTCCGGCCCGTCACCGGCAATCGTGCATGAAATTCCAATCCCTTGAGAGCAAAGAATTCGACAGGCCTCGACTAGCACATCAATCCCCTTCTTTTCGACCAGTCTAGCGATGGTTAAAATCCGCAATTCGCTATGCGGCACGAGCGAAGCGGGAGCAGAGGGCACAGATACACCACAGCGGATCAACGGAAACTCCGAATCTGAGCGATCCACAATTTGGCGATACCAACTCCGATGCCATTCACTGATGCACACAACAAACGCCGAACGCTCGAGTTTTTCTTTAAGTAAACATCGCTCCCGAAAGAGATCCGAAGCATGCCCCGTGAAACTGAATGGAATGCGAAGGGCTTGTGCTGCATACATACCCACTGTCGCTGCGGCATGTGCCATATGAATATGCAAATGAGTGTAGGGTTTGCACAGCGAAGCGGAATTTTCCGCACCAACAATCCGATGGGCAAGGCCGAGAGCAGCAATAGCCTGTAGAATCAACTTAGGGCGATACCAGAGGGCCACATCCGAAGCAAATAGCGCATCGCTCAATGCGACACGGATCACTCCTGCTGTGCGCAAGGGAAACCTCAATAGGAAAGCCCCCGCATCCGACAAAAGTTGGCAATACCCACTGCCATAAACCGGAACGACCTCGGATGCCAAAACTTGAAGCCTCTCATCAGCAAAACTCTCCTCTGGCGGGTAAAGCGAGGCCGCTCCGACATCGATGCCTTTTTCCCTCAAGCCAAGAAATTCCCTGTAAACAAAAGTCTCGGACCGCTTCGGGAAGACAGAACTCAGGTAGAGAACTTTCATAGCTCTGATTCTTGAAGAAGGATTCGCGCGGGAATCCCAACAGCCGTGGCACCAGGTGGGACATCCTGCAAAACCAAGCTGAGAGCTCCTATACGGGCCCCCTTCCCTATCCGTATCCCTCCTAGGATTTGGGCATAGGCTCCGACATTGACATCGTCCTCAAGGACGGGAGTCGGACCTCCCTCGTGTTTGTTTCCAATAGTCACTCCATGCCGGAGCGTGCAGTTGGCCCCTATTTTGGAATCGGAATGGATAAAGATATTTCCGAAGTGATAGATTCTAAATCCGGGGCCTATGTCCGCAGCCTTGGTGAAACTGACGCCAGTAAGAGTCTCCACAATCCGAAACAGCAGCCAATAAATGCGATCGAAAAGATGTCGAGAGAATCCAGGCACACGTTGGTCGTTCCATCGCCCAAACCTATAAACAGCGATCGCCCAGAGCGACTGCTCACGCAAGAACGCGGACTTCGGGCAGCGCGCCATATCAGAATCAAGGCCCGGAATTTTCATGATTTATACTCAATGAGCTGTGGATGCCTTCTTTCGTTGAAGTCGTTGTGAAATTTCCAGATCCCGAGAAATTCGGGAACCTTGGCGAGCATCATGAAAACGCCATAAACGATAGCCTTTGCAGAACCGCCCGCTCGCTCGACTACAGTTCGTGCGATGCGGAGCGATTGAAGAAGACTTAATGCAACAACCCCACACAAAATCAGGGATCCCGTGACCTTCCAACCAACAAGAAGCCAGAAACAAGCGATACTTAGGCCAGTAATCCAAATCGTCACCCACTGGATGGCGCTCTCGACCAAATGCTGAAATGGGAAGCCCTCCTTTGCTGTGCTCGGTGAACCCCTAAATA
The DNA here is from genome assembly GCA_044377415.1 of Terrimicrobiaceae bacterium. Classification (GTDB taxonomy): domain Bacteria; phylum Verrucomicrobiota; class Verrucomicrobiia; order Chthoniobacterales; family Terrimicrobiaceae; genus UBA967. The sequence goes on from JBILZC010000011.1 coordinate 10,782, forward strand.
CGAGATTCGCGGCACCGTAACCTGTACGGATGCACCGTTTCCACCACTGACTCCAGTGCAGGATGTTGGCATCATGCACACTCATCTCGCCATCGAGTCTCTGGATTTTCCATCCAAGCAACCGCATCCGGTGGCACATTTCAGGTTCCTCGCCGGCTATCAAAGTTTCCTCATAGCCACCGACCTGTTCGAGTGCGCTTCGGCGAATGAGTGCCTCTCCTCCGCAACTCTTGGCCGCACCAATCGGCGTGTTCCACTCGATATCACAAAGCCAATTAAAAATCGACCTGCGCGGGAATCGCTCACGACGCCTGCCGCAAACGACAACCAAGTCAGGATTTGAATCCAAGAACGCCTCACCCTTCGAGATCCAGCCCTCCACCAACTCGCAATCCCCATCGATAAATTGAATATTTGTTATCTCTGGCCAACGCTCCAAAAGCTTCTTCCAACCTGCATTTCGAGCTCGCGCCATACTCAATCTATGGGATGGGTCGAGCTCGACGATCTCCACACCCATGGATTTCGCCAACAAGACGCTTCCATCACTGGAACCGGAATCCACATAAACGATACGGGGACACTCTCGTTGAATCGACCGCAGGCACGACTCCAGCCTCTCTCCTTCATTTCGACCTATCACAACAGAGCCCGTCATTGCATTTGTTCCTCCAAGTCATGAAAAAAAGACGCATATTCTCTTGTGATAACATCCCAAGAGAACCTCTCCGCTACAGCTTGATGGAGTGCGGCCTTCTCACTGGGGGGTCTTTTCAAAAGATCCTGCAAAACAGCCGCAATCGAGAGGGGTTCCGATGATTCGAGAAACGTGGCATGACTTCCCAGAATCCAGTGTGTGGTGCTGTAGTCATGCGCCACAACAGGAGTCCCACATGCCATGGCTTCAATATAGACGTTCCCAAATGATTCCTCCTTGCTTAGGTGCAGAAACACATCCCCAGAACGATAGAAGGCCGGCATCTGATCAGGAGAAAGAGACATGCGGACAAAGCGACCCGGTAGAAGCTCATTCGCCAACGCATCAACCTCATCGCGGCAAGGCCCATCCCCCGCAACAGCCAATATAACCTCCTTGATGAGTGAAACCGCCCTCACCCCGTCGCTCACATTCTTTGATGGAATGAGTGCACTTGCCATCAGGACAATTTTTTTGTCCGCAGGCAGACCCAGTTCAGCACGAGCATTTATGCCGGGACTGAATCGTGAGACATCGACCCCGTTGGGAATGAGTTTAGAATTCCATTCCCGTTTATGAGCTTCATGGAATCCAGGGTTTGTACAAACAAGGCCATCGCAATGAAACCACCGGAATTCAGAATTGGTGCGGTAGGCAGCGTGATCCCCATTTTGCGTCACAAAAACATGTTGAGGACTTTTCCCTTGAGAGTTTTTCATTGAGCGCAAGGTCCAACTCACAAACGGGTAACTACATGTCACCGTGACATCAGGCCTTTCACTCCGAAGACTTCCCCTTAATGCCCAAGCAAAAGTCATTTCCTCCCAACGGATCTCACTTCTGAAGGGCGGAAATTTCGGGAATTTCTCAAACCGCTCTCGTGAAATCATAGGCGTGTGGAGAAATCGATATGAGCGGCCGGAAATGGGGACTCCTGCACCTGCCAAGGTCACCTCAAAGCCTCCCAACTCCGAAAGTTTCTGAGCTAGGGATTCAAAAGCCACTTCGGCACCGCGGTGGATAGAATGCAAGCCAGGCAGAGCGATGAGGACCTTCATTTGTTGAAACCCCCAATTAAAGTTTCGAGGCCGTTTTGAATATCTGCCGCTTTTTGAGAGCTTCGGTCGCCACGAAGAAGGGAATAGAGTCGCCGTAGCGCAAACATCGTTATGTAGGCCCCATGAACAAACATTTCGGCAAGACGTCCGTAGCATTTGCGTTGAATGAGCAAACGCGCCTTCCACGTATGAGTATCCTTTTCCCGATTTCGAACTCGTGTGGAATCCGAGGAGGATCCGCCGAGGTGAACGATTTCTGCACCTGGATCGAAGCGGATTCCCCATCCGTGCTTGCGAAGACGGAAACAATATTCGCAATCCTCTCCGTAAAAGAAAAAGTCTTCATCGAGAAAACCCACTTCCTTAATCGCTTTTGTTCGAACGAAGAAAAAGGCTCCACCTATCCAATCAATGTTTCTAGGTCTCGCGGTCCGGTCCCACCCCCTATCCTCAAGATCCGCCGACCGAAATAGGGAAGGCAACATCCATGGGAGCCCAAATGCTCTAGCGGATTCGCGGAGTGGGGTTGGAAATCGACGGCATACATTTTGAACGCTTCCGTCCACGTTTCTCAGCATGCAACTCATGGCGCCGATCGACGAATCGCTCTGCATGATTTGAGAGCAATAAGCGATCGCTCGCCCACTCAGAATCGTGTCACTATTGAGCAGAAGAATGTATTCTGGGGGCTCAGCTAATGACATCAACTCCCGCATAATCGCGTTGTTTCCACCCGCAAATCCGAGGTTTTTTTCCAATGGGCGGAATTCGAGCCACGTTGAATCCCATTGATTTTCAGAAATGGCGGATTGGATCTTGGAAACAGATTCATCCTGTGACGCATTATCGACGAGAACGACCCTCATACTGGGGCACGCAGCAGACTCCTGAGCGAGTGTTTTTAAGCACGCAATCGTTATTTCCGGCGTCCGGAAATTCAGAACAATGACTGCGATTTTAGGGTCTTTCAGCATGTGCCTATTGGATTTCAATCAACCCTATCCTTGGGGGCAGGGAGCCTTTCTTCCTAGAGGGGTAAAAACCCCACGGGCTCCAAATTGCGAATCAAGAGAACGCGGTTTACTGGACTACTCCATGCCATGTGATTTTTCCGAGCAGACTCAATTAAGCCCACCAGTATGGCTCCTCGGTTTGCCGATCAGTTCGAGAAATGCGGAGGAGTCGGTAGAAACTCTCATCAACTGGGCCACAGAGGAGTCCGATCACTGCCGCTTTGTATCGACTAGCAACGTGGATTTTCTGGTGAACGCTTTGGCTTGGACTCCCTGGAAAGTTCGCCATCCCGAGTTACTTGATGTGCTTCGCACCTCCGATATGAATACTGCGGACGGAATGCCACTAGTTTGGGCGACTCGCCTTTTGGGGGGCAACATACCCGAACGGGTAAGCGGATCCGACCTCATTCCATCCCTAGCAAGATCTACAGGCCGCTCGAACATTTCCATTTATCTTCTCGGTGGAAACAAAGAGACAACGCAGCGTGCAGCTCAAGTTCTCCTACAAGATAACCCCGATTTGCTTATAGCTGGGATGGACTGCCCTTTTGTATCCACCGAGGGCGGCGGGATCGCTTTTGAAGGCGAAACAGACAGCGAAATCTGCGATAAGATCAATCGCTCTGGAGCGCAGCTTTTGTTGATTGGATTTGGAAATCCGAAACAGGAAATGTGGTTTCAACGAAATCGGTCTAGGCTTCAAACGAACGTGGCCATGGGCGTGGGTGGCACATTCAATTTCATTGCAGGTGACGTCTTGCGTGCACCGCCATGGATGCAGAAGGGCGGATTAGAATGGCTCTTCCGATTCCTCAAGGAACCCAAGCGCCTGTGGAAGCGATATGCCGTCGGACTTGCCAAGTTCTCGATCATGCTCGCGCCACCCCTAGCCGTTCATTTTTTATTAAAAACCTTCCTTCGTGAACGAGGTGGCGCCCTAAGAAAGAGATTGTTTTTTTCCGGTGAAGAAATCGTTCAAGTCATCGCGCTTCCCGATCATCTGAACGCCAAGTCGATAAAATCTGTTTATCGGTGCTTGGAGGAGGAAATCGACGCGATCCTAGTTATAGATGCATCCGAATGCCGATTTGTTGATGCAGCCGGATTTGGGTTTCTGTGGCAGATGTTGAGCAATCATCACGACAAGGGATGCTATATTTACGCACCAAGTTTGTGTTTTCGTTTTCTCTGTCGCATTCACCGCGCCACAGATTTTGTTGGTCCACTCACTTGCCAACGACTTCCGATACTACTCGCACGTCTCGAGGAGAGGCTTCCCCAAGCAGGAAGTTTTGTGTCGCTTGAAAGATTAGGTGATTCTGTTTCTGTATCCTTTTTGGGCGCTCTTGTGGCAAACGATCTCAAGGAAATTCATCGCAACGAAGTGATTCAAGCTATGGGCCAAGGAAATCTGACCATTGACCTCAGGTATTGTTCTCGGATCGATAGTGACGGACTCGCCTTTTTGGCCCAATTGATCACCCATGCTCGAGAGAATGGTTTTGAGGCTTCGTTGGTCGGCTGCCATGGATCCGTTAAAGCTTCGATCGAGGTAGCGAGATTGGGGGATAACTTGATTCAGAAAAGCCCGATCAGGAGGGGCGTTCAACCAACCCTTGAACCCTTCGCGCAAGGTCGCTCGGACTGAATGGCTTTGTCAAAAAAGCCTCTACATTCAGTCCCTTCGCCTCCGTTCGTATCGTAGTCTGATCGCGTGCGGTTAGCATGATGACCTTGATATCTCCCCCCTCCTTGAGCGAGCGAATCTGCTGGAGCGTCTCGAGCCCATTCATTCCCGGCAGTGAGTAGTCGAGAAGGGCGACCGCAACGGGATTTTTCACCAAATACGCCAGCGCCTCCATGCCGCTTCTGCTTACCTGGAGGATGGCGTCAATGGGCCTAAGTACAAATTGCAGCAAACGAAGAATGTGTTCTTCATCATCAATAAGAAGGATGGTTTTTTTCATGGTTTTCTTAAAAATCGAATGAACACTTCATGCCTTTCTAAGAACGGCAAGAATACTTCTATCATCCACTAGCGGCGCATTCCCGCTGAACTGGTCAACAGCATCCACGATCCCCTTGACCAATAATTCCGCTGATAGTTCGGGATTGTTCTCCACCACGGCTAAAATTCCCTCATCTCCAAAAAAGTTTCCCTCTTTGTCCCTTGTTTCGGAAATCCCGTCACTAAAGAGAACAAGACTGCTGTCCTTTTCAAAATCCATCTTCCGCGTCTCATAGATCGCATCCTTCAAAACCCCCAAAGGAAGTCCACGTGATTGCAGTGCCGATATCGCTCCCATTTTTTGGCGCAAAATTCCAGCTGGGTGACCAGCTCCCGCGTGATGAATGGTTCCTGCATCCCTAGAAATCCAGACACAGAAGGCCGTAATAAAAATATCCAACCGGCTCAGATCTGGAAACATTCGTGCATTCACTTCCGTGAGTAGCATTCCCGGATCCAATGCCTTCCCGGAGAACGCCAGAATATTCGTTCTTAGCATATTTGCAAAAAGGGCAGCCGACAGCCCCTTGCCCATCACATCGGCACAAATCACGAAAACCGATCCATCATCCAAAGAAATAAAGTCAAAGTAATCTCCTCCGGCCGAGTGGGCTGGCTGACACAATCCAAATGCATCGAGTTTTTCTGAAAGATGGAATTCTCGCGGCATGAGAGACATCTGGATGCCTGCGGCGATCTCGAGTTCTCGGAGAGCACGTTGTTCGCTCTCACGTTTCTCTTGAAGTTCATTGATCGAAGAGGCAATTCCTAAGTAATCCCCCGCTACTCGGGCAACTTGCATCTGAACGGCCGTAAAGAAGGGGCGATTCTTGCTCGACTGGGCCAACACAAGGATCCCTCGTTGCTCGGTTTTATAGAGAATCGGTGTCACAAAAGCGGCCTGAACCGCCCCAGAGAGAGGATCATTTTCCATCAAAGCGTTACCCAAACTATCGCGACACTGCGCGCAAAGAGGGGCTTTCATCATGGATTCGTTGCTCCCGCTCAAAGCCGATTGGACTGTGATTTCCTTGCCTGTGAGAAAGACACTGAATTCGATTCCGCTTTTTCCCGTCGGCAACAAAGTCGGAATATTGACGCTTAGCTCGCCAGCGAATCCCTCCAAAACTAGCCCCGCATTGCAACCTGAACGTAAATAGGCGGCATCGGCTCCGGTTAATTCCAGCACACGATGGAGCGCCATTTTGAGAAAATCCGTTTTATCCTTAGCCTCGGCAAGAAGCTCGCTAAGGCCAATGAGCGCACTAATCATTTCATAACTAGCCCCAAGTTCTTCCGTCATTTTGGAAAGCGTTCGATTTTGGTATCCCATTTCACTTCGAGAGAATCCGGGCGGCAGGGATTTCTGAAGCCGCAAGACGTGTCTACCGTTTCGGATTTCATGCACCACTTTATCGGTGAATTGCGCCATGATGAATAATCCTCGGCCTCGTTCCGCTATCATATTGATCGGCAGGGACGGTTCATTTGAAAGGCCGGTAAAATTGGATGGATCAGCGATCTCTATTAGGGCATCGGATGCGGTGAGCGTAACATTCACGCTGACCTGTTTTTTGTCACTCCCACAGCATCCATGCTCAATGGCATTATTGATGGCCTCCGTCGTCGCGAGTTCGATTTGGGAGAGAAAAACGCCATCAGATACCCCTTGGTCACCCATAAATCCCAGAATCTGGGCTGAAATTTTTTCCACCTCCTGCAGTTGCGCGTTCAAAAGCTCAAATCTGCAGCTGATTTCAGAATTCATTCGATAGGAATCCTCATGGCTATGGTCGCCCCCGATCTCTTGGCCTGACGTTGCCCGACGCCTTGGGGTGCTCCCGCTTGATATGCCGCATGAATCCATTCGACGGGATCGGAAGTATTGTGACGCCCGTATAAATCCGAGAGAGCTAAAACGCCCATCGGAGCATTTTCTAACAAGGCTCGGGTTTCGGCTGGAAGCAAGTCCCAATCGGCATCGCTACGTGGCAATACCCCAACTATCCTCAAACGCCCTGCCACAACAGCGTAGAGCCATTCTGCGCGGCGTATGAGAATCGGCCCGCGCGGCCAGATCCTCAGTCGCTGCAGACACCCCCTTCCATCTGTCACGTCCCTGAATGCAGGAGTATCACTCCCATTCATAAAACGGGCCGCTAGCGTAAAAGGAATCCAAAGCAGCAGCGCCAGAATACGCTCACCGATTCCCGCCCGTTTTTTTGAAGTAGCCATGTCGGCCATGACAAAGTGATCGAGAATGTTTGCAGATGCTTTGAGCTTCCAATTCAGAAGTAGCCCGCCTTTGGCGATGCTTCGATCGAGTCGTGTGTGGCGACCAATGTAGGTGTCCTCGCAAATAATTGCGTCAATGACTTCGACATCCTCATCGAGAACAGAGCGAGTTGAGATAAACGCATTCGGACCAATGCGGCAATGCGGTCCGATGCGTGCTCGACGTCCGATCCAAACTGGAGGGACCAATTGTGCAGAAGGATCAATAACAACCCCTGGAGCTAACCAAACCCCCGGTGATATCTCTCGATCAATTTGAAACCGCGAGGGCTTCCTTTCCTGGATCGCATGAACATGAAGCGCGAACCAATGTTCAAGGAGCCTATGGCCATCCGATACAGAATCGAAAACCACATAACCCGGAAGAGAATCCATAGTATAGGTGATACTGCTCTCAACTCGATCTCCACCGACTCGGACGTGGATTTGATTCGACCAGTAATTCCCTCGGTTAATCCATGCCCTGATGAGGTGGGGACGATCCGTTGCGTAAATAGTGACGGGACTCGCTTCTTGGCGCAGCGCTTCATCGAGCCAGTGGGCTAACAATGGTTTTCCACAGACCGGCCAAAGGATGAAGGGCAACGGGTTTTTCCAAACGGCGTCGACCTCGCACCAGTCTGGAGCCAGAAGATTCCAACCCGCACTCAATACGCCCCCTTTCCCAGCAGCACCGCCGGCACTGTCATGATCAGAAGTTTTATATCGGTGAGAGTGCTCATGGACTGGATGTATTCAATGTCGAGGCGGACTTGTCCTCGAAAGTCGATTTCGCTCCTTCCACTCACTTGCCATGTGCATGTGAGTCCAGGTTTGGCAAGGAGGCGCTGACGCTCGTCAGGAAGATATAGTTCCACTTCTTTCGGGAGGGGGGGGCGCGGTCCCACCAGCGACATATCCCCCAACAAAACATTCCAAAACTGGGGAAGTTCATCGATCGAATACTTCCGAATGAACTTACCAACACGCGTGACGCGGGGGTCGTTTTTCATTTTGAATATCACTCCCCCCTGCATCTCATTTTGCTTTTCGAGGCTTTTGGTTTCCGACTCGGCTTGAGTGCGCATCGATCGAAATTTATACATTCCAAAACATTTACCCCTGTAACCGACTCGTTCCTGTCGAAAAAAAACAGCACCACCATCCTCAAATTTAATGAGGATGGCGGTTAACGCGAAAAGGGGGCTTCCCAGAGTCAATGCGACTGATGCAGCCGCGATATCAATGATCCTCTTAAGTCCGTAGGAGAAAAGAACGACGCCCTTCCACAAAGTCAGTTTTATCATCAAACGAAAGCCCTCCATGATCCTACCCCGGCCTGTTGAGAGCCTCATTCGATAATCCACAATATCATTTTCCATTTTCATGGCAGGGAAACACCTAAGTCTATTTCAGGGGTGCCCCATTTGCTTTCACCACAGGTCCGAATGTACGTTGTCAACCTATGGAAACTTTTTTTGATGCGAACACTGATGGTGGAACCGTACGACTCAAAATCCTCAGGCCGCGCCTGGATGCGAGCGGGTCTCCCGAGTTTAAGCAGCAGATCGGAGCGCTTTGGAACGACTCTTTGGTCCATGCCGAGATCGAGATGACCAATGTTGATTTCATCGACAGTTCTGGAGTCGGATCCCTTCTCAGCATTCTGCGCCGTTTTCCAGAAGACACAGGCAAGGTCGTATTGAAGGGACTGAAACCCCAAGTCCAAGCTGTGATCGAGCTTCTCCGCCTTCACCGAATATTCCAACTCGAAGCGTGAAGTTGGGTTGAGAAAATACCGAGGGGCTTTTTTTGCCTTTTGGGGTCGGCAGGAGTTTAGGCCGACAGCGCTCATTCGAGGACTCCTTTCGTCACATTAACAGGAATCCATTTCACAAGAACACCTGCGAGATGAAAGGGGTCGATCGGTTTTTCCACATGATCGTTCATCCCTGCCGCAAAAGCCCTTTGCATATCCACTGGCATCGCGGATGCCGTCAGGGCGATGATCGGGACTTCGCCATTATTGGGAAACGTTTTCGCTTCATACTCACGAATCCGCGAGGCCACTTCAAACCCATCGATGTCGGGCATATGAAGGTCCATCAAGATCACGTCAAAGCGGATGCGCTTCGTCTTTTCTATCGCCTCTAGGCTATGGCGAACCGATGTGACTCCCAGACCCATTTTACGGAGATAAACACTCGTCACGAGGAGATTGATCGTATTGTCATCCACGACGAGGACGCTCGCTCCTCGAATCGGAGTTGCTATTTTGCTCAGACGACTGAGGTCCTGCATTTCATGGCCTTTTATCGAGCCCTTAGACTCGCCATTCCTTGTAGGGCTTTTGGAAATTTTTCCGAGGCGTGCAGTGAACCAGAATTCGCTCCCTTGGCCGGGCTTACTTATCAAACCCATCTCACCACCGATCAACCCAACCAACTGCCTACTTATGCTAAGCCCTAGCCCAGTTCCCCCAACACGTTCTATTGAGGATCTCACAGCCTGTTGAAAAGGTGCGAAAATCCTTTCCTGATCGAATGCGCTCATCCCGATTCCGGTGTCAATAACGCGGACTAGCAGTGTGTGATCATCGCCAATGTCTTCGAGGCATTCGACGATCACCTCTATCGTACCGCGTTCGGTAAATTTCAGGGCGTTTCCAATCAAGTTATTGAGGACCTGCAATATTCGCAATGGGTCGCCAACCAATGCCTCGGGCACCGAGTCTGATACCTCAAAAAGAAGTTGCAGATTTTTGCTTTCAGCGAGAACGGAAAAGAGGGCGTCACATTTCCGTAAAACATCTGATATTTGAAATGGAACCCGATCGATTTTCAGTTCCCCCGCCTCGATCTTGGAGTAGTCGAGAATATCGTTCAAAACCCCCAGCAACGCGGTTCCTGAAGTCAGAATCTTGTCAACGTAGTCGCGCTGCGATTCCGAAAGTTCAGAATCCAGAAGCAGATGAGAAAGTCCGATCACGGAATTCATGGGCGTCCGGATTTCATGACTCATATTGGCCAGGAATTCCCCCTTCGCTAGGTTGGATGCCCTCTCCCCCTCGAGAGCTTGTTGAAGATCACATTCCTGCAGTTCGCGGGGGTTACTCGAATGTGGCTCCTTCTTCAGTATTCGGACAATAAACCAGATCCCGAGACCCAAGATCCCAACTCCCGTGGAAACGGCAACCTCCGGGCGCGTGGGCAACCATCGAAGCCATTGCCGGTCTTTGCCTCGATTTTTCATGACCAGTCGACCTCAGTAGAGCAAAAACCAAGGCAGCCTCACGATGAGATCTTCTTGATTGGATGCGGAAAGGCGGAAAGGCGTTTTCATATCGATTTACGAACGGAACTCATGTCCAAACTTGTAGCGATTCATGCGATCGGCATCACTTGGGTATTCACCCTAATGTGCCATCGCGCTTCGATTCCAACTGGGGTTCGATCCCCTCTATATTTGTTTTGGAATACGGTTATTTTGTGGATGTGGATAGCGCCCTTTACTTAGATATTCCATTGGTCGACACAGAAATGAGCGTGGAACTTTTTAGTCCCATGCTCGACAACGAGATGTCCGTTCTTCAGCACGATATCTGGCGCGGCATTCGCCAGGCTCTCCCAGAAGACCTCACAAAACTGAGCTCGGTATCGCTGGATGATACCGATGAATATTTGCACAAAATCTTCGGCTATGCCTCAAATGCAGGACTGCTGCGGCTTGGAATGATACTCAAGTCTTGGATGGAGTGCGCCCAGCCCCACGGCCAAAATGAGGAGTTTTTGCCAATCGCACTTGAGACCGCCGCTCATTCGGTTGCCGAAATGGAAAGGCTGTATCCCCATTTGGCAACCTGAATTCGTATCCAGAAAATAACGCTGCACTCATCCCTGACAACCGAAGTCAACAGAGCAAGCCGAGCACTCTTTGGAGATGCCCAAAGCGGAGCGAATTTAGGCTTGGCGGGTTCGCATAGCCGTGACGATTTCGGCCATCACCTCGTCTTTATTTTTTGCCCCCAAGTTACCTTTGCCGTGAACGCGCAAACTCACATTTCCAGCTTCCACATCCCGCTTACCGACGACGAACATGGTGTGAACCTTTTGTTGCTCGGCCTTGGCGATCTTCGCATTGACGCTATCTGGCGAGGTGTCGCGCTCGCATCGGACTCCTTGCCCGCGCAGTGAGGCAACAATGGCGTCGCAATACTCGATTACGACGGGGTCGTCATTGATCGGCAGCACGCGCACCTGCTCGGGTGACAACCAGAGCGGGAAATTACCCGCGAAATGCTCGATAAGAACTCCCGTGAAGCGCTCCATCGAACCGAATGGCGCACGGTGAATCATGACAGGCACATGGGACTTACCATCACTGCCGACATACTTCAGACCAAACCGAATCGGAAGGTTGTAATCGACCTGAACCGTACCCAACTGCCACTCACGACCGAGAACATCTTTCACCACAAAATCGATTTTCGGTCCGTAGAAGGCTGCCTCGCCGGGTTCCTCGGTGAAGGGAACATCGAGCGTCTTTGCCGCCTCGCGGCAGGCGGTCTCGGCCTTGTCCCAATTTGCGGGGTCGCCAGTGTATTTATTGGAATCCGGATCGCGCAACCCAACACGAACGCGGTAATCCGTCATTCCCAATGTCGAAAGAACGGTACGAACAAGCGAGAGGCAGCCGAGAATCTCGGAGGAAACCTGCTCTTCCGTACAGAAAAGATGCGCATCGTCTTGCGTGAATCCGCGCACACGTGTGAGACCGTTGAGTTCGCCGCTCTGTTCCCACCTGTAAACAGTGCCAAATTCGGCCAAACGAACAGGAAGGTCGCGGTAACTGCGTGGCTGCGAATCAAAAATTTTGATATGCATCGGGCAATTCATCGGCTTGAGCAAATAGCCATCGATCTCGCCAGCGGTGACACGGTTGGAAAGTTCCGCACACGAACATCCCTCGGAAGAAAGGCCAGCCAGTGTCTCACGGTCGATGAGCGGTGGAAATTGGGATTCTGCGTAATAAGGGAAATGTCCAGAGGTCTGGTAAAGCCCCAAACGTCCAATATGGGGAGTGAAGACTTGGCTGTAGCCTTGCTTGCGAAGTTCGCCGCCGATGAAGTCCTGCAATTCTTGACGGATGATGGAGCCTTTGGGGGTCCAGAGGATCAATCCTTGGCCTACCGACTCGTCGATATGGAAAAGATGCTGCTCGCGACCGATCTTACGATGATCCCGTTTCTTTGCCTCCTCGAGCATGGTGAAGTATTTCTCCATCTCGGTCTTGTTCTTAAAAGCCGTGCCATAGATGCGCTGGAGTTGGGGATTATTCTCATCCCCTTTGTAGTAGGCGCTGGCGACATGAGTGAGCTTGAAGGCTCCGATATTTCCCGTGCGCATCACATGGGGCCCCGCACAAAGATCGGTGAACTCGCCATTGCGATAGATCGTGATCGTCTCGCCTTCGGGAATGTTTTGAAGGATATCGAGCTTGAAGCGGGAAGCCGTGTTGCGAGGAGCGAGGGAAGCGAGCTCGCCACGCTCGGCCATCGCCAATGCGTCAGTTCGAGAGATTTCCACGCGCTCAAAGGGAAGGTTCGCTTTGATCTCACGCTTCATCTCTTCCTCGATGCGGACAAAATCCTCGGGAGTGATGCGGTGAGGAAGATCCACGTCGTAATAAAAACCGGTATCTACGGGTGGCCCTGCCGCAAACTGGGCCTCAGGCCAAATGCGTAAAATGGCAGTGGCGAGGACGTGCGCGGCGGAGTGGCGAATGCGTTCGAGTTCAGTCATGGGATACAGTGTCTTTTTTCTGAAGAAGTTTGTTTTTGAGTGGGATGGCTGACGAGGACACGAGCAGCGGAATGCCTTTTTTCACAGGATAGGCGACAGCAGAATCCTCGCGAATCCAAGCCGCATCTAGAGTTGGTTCGCCTGCGACATGAATAGACTCGAGTTCCTCACTTGTAGCCTGTCTTAATTTTTGGCCCGATTGAGGACAAATAAAAAGCGAACTGTATTCAAGTGTAGGCATCCGATGCGCAGGTTCGTCCTAGTATTTAGGAACGGAAGGATCGACTCGTTCCGCCCAAGCGATGATTCCGCCTTCAACATTGAGGAGCTTGGAAAAGCCAGCTTTCTGAAGTTCCCTGACGGCTTTCGCGCTGCGAACACCGATCTTACAATGAATGACGATTTCATCAGCGGAATCGAGTTCACTCATGCGCGAAGCGAGTTCGCCAAGCGGAATGAGCTTCGAGCCGGGAATCTTGGCCACGTCCCACTCGTAAGGTTCACGCACATCGAGAAGAACAAACTTTTCCTGCCGATCCATGCGGGCCTTGAGCGCCTCGACGGTGATTTCCGGCACAGGGGCTTCGGCCTCTTCCTCGGCACGTGCTTGCGGGATTCCGCAGAACTGATCGTAATCGATCAGATCGGTGATCGTTGGGCTTTCCGAGCAAACCGGACAGCTAGGATCTTTACGAATCTTGAACTCGCGGAATTTCATCTTCAGTGCGTCAAAGTGGACCAACCGACCGATGAGCGGTTCACCGATTCCCACGATGAGCTTGATGGCCTCGATCGCCTGCATGACACCGATGATTCCCGGCAAAACTCCCAACACGCCACCCTCAGCGCAGCTCGGCACCATTCCTGGCGGCGGTGGCTCGGGGTAGAGGCAACGGTAGCACGGACCACCAAGATGGGGGGCAAAAACCGTGCACTGACCATCAAATCGGAAGATCGAGCCATAAACATTCGGCTTTTTCAGAAAAACACAGATGTCGTTAGAAAGGTATCGGGTCGGAAAATTATCCGTCCCATCGATGACGATGTCGTAAGGCTCGACGATCTCCCTCGCATTCTCGGCGCTGAATAGGGCGTCGTGGAGGTCCACTTGGACGTTGGGATTGATTTCCTTGATGCGGTCGCGGGCGCTGTTGAGCTTTTTACGACCGACATCTTTGGTTCCATGCAAAATCTGGCGCTGGAGGTTGGAATAATCCACCACGTCAAAATCCACCAACCCGAGTGTGCCGATGCCGGCGGCGGCAAGGTAGAGACCGATCGGAGATCCCAGTCCGCCTGTGCCGATGCAAAGCACCTTGGCGGCCTTCAAGCGCTTCTGCCCCTCGAGTGTAACCTCCGGCATGATCAGGTGGCGAGAGTAGCGGGCGATCTCATCGTTACTGAATTCGATGTCGGCAATGCGTGCGGGATCCAGAATACTTTTGCTCATATAAAATAAATAAGGGTTGGTGAGAATACCTAGCCGCTTCGGGAAAGCAAGTGCGGGTCGCGTCATTATAAAACGCGCGACAACCTTGCAATGGGGCCTTGACCTATCCCGAGCCATCCGATATTTCGATCCGCTTGCGATGCCGATGCGAGCATTGCCGCCCAAAATCATGAATATGTTCCGATCTGCCTACGCCAAAATATCGTCCCTCCTTTTCTTACTCCTGATGGTCCCTCTTATCAGCGTCATCGCTCAAGATCCTGCGGAGACCGCCGGTCCGATTGTGAAAAGCATCGGGGTGGAAACTGTTGGCGCCCCAACCATCTCGAAGGAACGCGTTCTTGCGAACCTCGCCACCAAGGTCGGCCAACCTTACAGCGAGCGCACCGCCGAGCAAGATGTGCGTTCCCTTTACACGACTGGCGGCGTCTCCAATGTTCGTATTTTTGCAGAACCCCTCGGTGATGGAGTCAAAGTCACCGTCCTCCTCCAAGGTCGCCCCGTTCTCGAAGAAGTCCTCATCGAAGGAACATCCCAGATACCCCTACCCCGTGTGCGTCGCGATGTGGCTGTGAAACCTGGTGACGTGGTGGACGAGGAAAAAATCGAAGCCAGCCGCCAGAAAATCCTCACTCTTTACTCCGATCGCAACTACGCCCAAGTGGACGTTCAATACCGCCTTCAAGATATCCCAGGAAAAAATCGCACCCGCTTGATTTTTTCCATCACGGAAGGTCCCCGACTCATTGTCAAAAGGATCAGCTTTGTGGGAAATGACTCTGTTCTCGCCAAGGACCTTCGCTCAGCAATGAAGACCAAGCCCGAGGATATCCTCACTTTCTTCACGAAGAGCGGACGCCTCGTCCCATCCCAAATCGAAGAGGATCGCGATGCCATTCGTACCGTTTACCAAAACAGAGGATTCGCCGACGTCGAAATCTCCGAGTCCCAGACCGAACCCCTCAAAAAAGATGGCGTCGAGTTGATCTTCACCATCAAAGAAGGCACCCAATATCGCGTCAACAAGGTCTCCATTTCCGGTGTGAATATCGTTCCTCAAGGGGAGATTCTGAGCCAAATGAAAATGCAGGCCGGCCAACTCTTCACGCCGAAAGGCATGAGCGATGACCTCAAGGCTGTGCGTGATTTTTACGGTAGCCGCGGATATGTGGACATGCTCGCTAACCCCCAAGTCCTCCCCGCTGGACCAGGTGCCGTCGAAGTGACCTACATCCTCGATGAAGGCGTCCAATCCTACGTCAACCTCGTCAACATCCAAGGCAACACCCGCACGAAGGACAATGTCATCCGCCGCGAACTTGCCGTGAAGCCAGGCGATATCTTTGACACAACGCTCGTCGATGTGAGCAAGAAGCGCTTGGAAAATTTAAACTACTTTTCAAGGGTGGATACCCAACCCACCGACACGATCGTTCCCGGCAGGAAGGATCTGAACTTGATAGTCGAGGAGAAGCGTACCGGATCCTTCAACTTCGGCGCCGGCTTCAGCACCATCGACAGCTTGATTGGCTTTGCCGAACTTCAGCAAAGCAACTTCGACATCGGCAACTGGCCGAACTTCACCGGTGGCGGCCAACGTTTCCGTGTCCGCACCCAATACGGACTCAAACGCAGTGACTTTGTCATCTCGCTCACCGAACCCTGGTTCATGGGCTACAAGCTCTCCACCGGCGTGGAAGGCTTCTACCGCAATGCGAACTTCCTCTCCTCGGCCTACTCGCAGGAAAACGTCGGCGTTGCCTTCCAGATGCGGAAGCAAATCTGGCGCGCCTTGGCGGCCCGTGCGGAGTATCGCATTGAACGCCTTCGCATCTACGATGTGGATGACAACAACGGCACGGGAGTCAATGACAACGTCATTGAGGAATCCGAGGACACCTACAACAAGAGCGCGGTCACAGGATCGCTCATATGGGATACACGTGACAGCCTCTTCCTCACCCGCAAGGGCGAGACGGTCGAATTTACGGGCTTCGTAGGCGGCGGACCATTGGGCGGTGACGTGCAAGATTACGGACTCTCGCTTGAAGCATCCAAATACTTCCCACTGCCTTGGGATTTGATCTTCCTCGTCAAGGGTCAACTCTCGCTCACCGAGGGATGGGGGTCTGATAAAAAAGACAAATACGGTGACGGCGTTCCAATTTTTGACCGCCTCTATTTGGGTGGCGCGAACAATATGCGCGGCTTCAACTTCCGCGAGGTCGGACCAGTGGATTCCGATGACAACCCAATCGGCGGCAACTCGCTTGGCTACTTGACCATGGAGCTCACCTTCCCGATTATTAGCCGCGTTCGTGGTGCGGTCTTTACGGATGCCGGCGTCGTGAATAGCGATTCCTATGACTTCAGCACCTCGGGGGCGAATGTTGATATCGGTATCGGCCTCCGCTTGGATCTTCCCATCGGCCCTGTCCGGGTCGACTACGGCGTCCCTGTCATCCACGACGAATGGAATGGCCCTCCCGGGAAATTCCAATTCAACATCGGTTATCAATTTTAAGAAATCACCTCGAAATTTTGAACAACTAGATACAGATTATTGTCCCATCGTCTCAATTCCCAATTCACCAAACCAAAAAACGACTTAAAAATATGCTCAAATCCCTACTCTCAACTGCGATCGTAGCCACAATCACTCTCGGTTTTGCCGCCTCCGCCCATGCGGAAATGAAGGTTGGCACACTCGATATGAATAACGTCTTCACGCAATACCATCGCACAAAAGACGCCGAGTCCAAACTCAACGAAGCCCGCGCTGCCGCCAAAAAAGAACTCGATGACCGCCTTGAAACACTCAAAAAGGCAATGGACGAGATCAATAAAATCAGCGCCGACATCGAAAAGCCCGAACTGAGCAAAGACGCAAAGGAGAAAGCCGCCAAGTCCCGCGATGAAAAGGTTGCCGAAGCTCGTAATCTGGATCGCGAAATCGCCGAGTTCCGTGGCACCCGCGAGCGCCAACTGCAAGAGCAATTCATGCGCATGCGCAAAGACATCGTTGATGACATCATGAAAGTTGTCACCACGAAGGTCCAAGAAGCCCAATACGACCTCGTCTTTGATAAGTCCGGCATGAGCATCGGTCAAATCCCCGTAATCGTCTACTCGAAGGAGTCGATGGATTTCAGCAAGGACATCATCGACACCTTGAACAAAGGAGTCGCAAAACCCGCTGAACCAGCGAAGAAATAATGCGCCTTCGTGAGCTAGCCGAGCGGATCAACGCCCAGCTCGCACCGGAATCGCAGGATCTGGAAATCTCCGGCTTGGCATCCCTCACCGATGCCAATACGGGTGATCTCTCTTTTTACGGAAATCCCAAGTATCTCACGGCTCTCCGAAAGTGCCGCGCTTCCGTGGTACTTGTGCCGGCCGCTTTCCATGAGCAAGTCGGCCCCCTCTGCCTCGGCGTGGATGATCCAGCCGCAGCCTTCGCCGCGTTACTTCCTCTTTTTACACGTCCGCCCATCTCATATGCGCCAGGGGTTCATTCCACTGCTGTGATTGATCCGACGGCGATCCTTGGCGAGGGATGCTCGATCGGCGCCCATGTCGTCATCCAAAAGAACGCCCGTCTAGGAGCTCGATGCATCGTCGAAGCGGGCGGCTTCATCGGCGAAGAGTCCACACTTGGTGATGACTGCCACCTTTATGCCCATGTCTCCGTGCGAGAGCGTTGCACGATGGGCGAACGAGTGATCCTGCACAACGGCGCCGTGATCGGTGCCGAGGGTTTTGGATACGAGTTCAGTGAAGGTCGTCATAAAAAAATCCCTCAGACAGGTACCGTCCAAATCGACAACGATGTCGAGATCGGCGCGAACTCCACTGTCGATCGCGCCCGCTTCGGCCGTACTTGGATTCAGGAAGGCACCAAAATCGACAACTTGGTTCAGATCGGCCACAACGTAACCATCGGTCGCCATTGCATCCTCTGCGCTCAAGTCGGCATCTCGGGCAGCACGCGCGTGGGCGATTACGTTACCCTCGCCGGCAAGGTCGGCCTCAGTGGCCATATCGAAGTCGGCGATAAAGTCATCGTTGGCGCGATGTCGGGACTCTCCAAAAGCGTGCCGCCTAACTCGGTTATGTTCGGCACCCCCGCCCAACCCCTCCGCGACTTCAAAGAAAACTTCGCGCTGTTGAAAAATATCCGCAAGCTTTACAACCGCGTCAAAGCACTTGAGCTCCAATCCCCCTAGGAGGATTGAGCTACCCGCTCGCCCACGAACGCCATTTTAGGGCACTCAAAAAAGCGTCGCTTTCCAGATTCCCAAAGTTTGCCATCCGCGAAACTCATCCCTAGCATTCTCCTGTGCAAAGTGAGCAACAGGTAACAGAGGATATCGAGCTGATCCAAAAGATTGGCACTGGCGACCGAGCCAGCTTTGAGGAGTTTTATCGTCGCTACGCCGCGCTCATCTACTCCACTGCGTTCCGTGTCCTCAACCAACAAACCGACGCCGAGGACGTCATGCAGGATGTGATGTTTATGATTTGGGAGAAGTCCCCCATGTTCGACTCCGCGCGTGGGAAACCGCTCACCTGGGCCATCACCATGACCCGCAACAAGGCCATCGACCGCCTTCGCTCGATCCAACGCCGCCTGCGCCTGCAGGATGAAGTCGAAAAAGAAGCCTCCCAATCCCCCTATTTCACTGAGACAGCTCCAACCAGTTCACTGGAGGCCACTGAGCAATCGCGAATGGTAAGATCCGCTGTCATGAAACTAAACAAGGAGCAGCGAGAAGTCATCGAACTGTCTTACTTCGGGGGCATGACACAGCAGGAAATCGCCGCTCGTATCCAATCCCCGATTGGAACAGTCAAAGCCCGAATCCGTCGCGGAATGCTGAGGCTCAAAAAACTCGTTGGTCCCGCTTTTTAAACTCGGTCCCACTCGCCATGCTTGAAATCAAAAATGTCTCGCTCCAAGTTGATGATAACGATCGCCCGCTCCTCTCGGAGGTCAGTGCGGAATATCCCCTAGCCCACTTTGGCGCGATCATCGGCCCATCGGGTTGCGGTAAGACAACACTTCTGAAACTCATCGCAGGCATCGCTCCTGGCGAGGAAGAGGGCGAGGTCTTTTGGAAAAACCGCAACCTCGAAGAGGACGACTTCTCTCCCGGAGAGATCGCCTATGTCCCTCAATTCAGCATCGCTCACGAGGAACTCACCGTGCGGGAATGTGTCACTTATGCCCTCCGCTTGCGCGTTCGCGGGGCTGATTGCCGGGACTTCACGGCGACCGTGAGTGAGATTTTGGGCGAGGTCGATATGCTGGGACTCGAATCCCGCAGCGTGAAGATTCTCTCCGGCGGTCAGCGTCGCAGACTGGCACTCGCGATGGAACTCACCAGCAAACCCGACATCCTCCTCTGCGACGAGGTGACCAGCGGACTCGACCCTAGCTCCGAGGACGATATCGTTCGCCTTCTGCACGGCCTCTCCCGCAAGGAAAACCGGCTCATCCTCTCGGTCACCCACAGCCTAGAGCACATTGACCTCTACGACTCCGTGCTCGTCCTCTTCCAAGGCATCGTGACCTACCACGGGCCTGCCAAGTTCCTGACACATTACTTCGCCGTGAAACATCCCAACGAAGTCTACGCCAGGCTGGAAATGCGCTCCCCAGAAGAGTGGGCGGCCTCATGGAGCAAGCACAGCGAGGCACTTAAAGAAGCCGCCAAGCCTAGAAGATCGAGAAAAAAAAGCCCCGCAATGACTGATGACGCTACCGCGAACGACGATGAAGACATCGAGAAGTCATCCTCTCTGCCTGGGCCGATGAGTCAGTTTTTGACGCTCCTGTCCCGCCGCTTGCTCGTCTTCTCACGCAGTCGCCAGCAACTCCTTCTTCAGATTGGCCTCATTTTTGGATTCCCCCTTCTCGTGGCCATCTTTGCTTGGAACGGCCTGCCTGCGGTCAAAAATCTGAGCATGGGCCTCGATCTCAATTTACTTCAACAACTCAACGAGGCCCGTGATTTTTTAATCCAATCCAGCAAGGTCGGAAGCCTTGTCTCTGGCATCGTCATGTTCCAGGTCATCCTGCTCACGCTCATGGGCGCGAACAACTCCGGACGCGAAATTGCCGCTGAACGCTTGATTTTTGAAAAAGAGAAACTCTCCGGTGTTGACTCCCTCGCCTATGTTGCCAGCAAGGCGACCTTCCTCTCCTTCATGGTTCTGGCCCAATCTCTCTGGATGGGATTTTTTGTTCACCAGGTTTGTGGTTTTCCGGGGAATTTTGCGGCGCAGCTTTTTCTCCTCGTCTTGGTGAATGCGGCGATGACCTCGATCTGCCTTGCGATATCCAGCCTCATGAGATCCCCGGAGCAGGCTTCGCTTGTTTCTATTTATCTCGTGGGCTTCCAGCTTCCCCTTTCCGGAGCCGTGCTGGCGCTTCCGGAGCTTCTTGGTACTCTCGTCCGCCCCTTCGTCTCAGCCTACTGGAGTTGGTCGGGAATCCTACAAACACTGAAAGAGGAGCGCTACTACGACATCGTTCAGACAGTCGTTCAAAGCCCACTTTCCTCTCTTTCGCTTTGCATCTGGATCCTGCTGGCGCACATCGTGGCCGGACTTGTTGTCACCTTCATCGGTTGTGAGCGGCGCCATATTGCTTGAGGCTCGCAGCCGCTTTTTCCAAAAAAAACCCCGCCCGCAATGAAGCGGACGGGGCATTAAAGTCGAAATAGGCGAATCGTTTACTTAACGATATGTCCCGAGATATGCTTGGTCATCTCGAACATCGTTACTTGGTCCTTGCCTCCGAAAACGGCCTTCAGGGCGGCATCCGCGTTGATGAGGGTCTTTTTTGTCTGATCTTGGAGCCCATTTTTCTTGATGTAATCCCACACTTTTTTGGTGAGTTCGCCACGACTGACAGGTGTCGATCCGATTACGGCGGCAAGCACGGCATCAGGCTGAACGGGTTTGAGAAGGGCTGCGTTTGGTTTGCGTTTGGGTTTTTCTGTGGTTGGCATGATGGATTTTATTGGATTGTAGGTTAGCACTGAATCACAGCCGAAGTCGTTTTTTCAGGAACCAAATTCGGGCTCGCAGATGAAAACTTCTGGGGGTGATGTACGGGGACACTTACCAAGCCTCCCCATACTACGTCGATACTTTCTTTTGTAATTTTGACCCTCGCCAGCATCCCTAAAATCAAATCCGCTAAAAATATGTGGCTTGCAATTTTCGAGGGCTCCAAAGAATCTTCATCCGACATCCAACGGGTCTTAGCTGCCCACTCACGGATGCGGTGATTTTTTCCAAAAACAAATACGGATAATTTATAATGGCGACAACGACACTCGAGCATCCAGATGCCCTCACACGCAGCCTGAAGGCGATGCAGGAAACAGACGAAATGCTGGGCGAGAAGATGGTTATTAACATGGGGCCATCCCATCCCTCCACCCACGGCGTCCTGCGTATGGTGCTGGAACTCGATGGCGAAGTTGTTACCAAGGCCGTCCCTGAGATCGGTTACCTCCACCGGGGAGATGAAAAAATCGCTGAAAACATGCAATACAATCAGTTTGTTCCTTATACAGACCGGTTGGACTACCTCTCCCCTATCGCCAACAACGTCGCCTACGCCCTCGCTGTTGAGAAACTCATGGGCTGGGAACTCCCGCCCCGAGGCAAAGCGATTCGCGTCATCTGTTGCGAACTCGCCCGCATTTCCTCCCACCTCTTGGCCACTGGGTGTTTGGGCATGGATCTCGGCGCAACGACCCTCTTTCTCTACACCTTCACTGAGCGTGAGAAAATCTACAACATGGTCGAGCAACTTTCGGGCGCCCGATTCACGACCAGCTACACTCGCGTGGGCGGACAAATCCGCGATCTTCCGCCGACTTTCCTAGCGATGCTCAAAGATTTCTTGGCTACCTTCCCTGCCGCTTTTGATGATGTAGACAAGCTCGTGACACGCAACCGCATTTTCGTCGATCGTTGCCGCGATGTCGGTGTCATCAGCAAAGAAGATGCCATTGCCTTCGGACTTTCCGGCCCCAATCTTCGCAGCTCCGGCGTCGATCACGACCTTCGCAAAAAACACCCTTACTTGGACTATCAAAACTACGATTTCGATGTCCCGATCGGCGCCGCTGGGGATAGCTACGACCGCTACCTCGTTCGCATGGAAGAAATCCGCGAAAGCATCAAGATCCTCCGCCAAGTCGTCGACAAACTTCCATCCGGCCCGATCAACTGCCACGATCCCAAGAGCATTCTCCCCGAAAAAACCACCGTCCTCACCAAGATGGAGGAACTCATCCACCACTTCATCGTCGCGACGGAAGGCATTCACGCCCCAGCAGGAGAAATCTACTTCGGTGCGGAAAATCCCAAAGGAGAACTTGGTTTCTACATTTACAGCAAAGGCGGCGGCGTTCCCTACCGCATGAAAATCCGCTCCCCCTCATTCTGCAATATCAGCATTCTTTCCAAGATGCTTCCTGGCAGCATGGTTTCCGATGTCGTAACCATCCTCGGTTCACTTGACCCTGTTTTCGGCGAGGTGGACCGCTAGTGGCTTGAAATTTTAAATCTTACAATGACTCTCGCAAACCTGCTATCTGAACCCCAGATTATTCCAGAATTGGCTTCCACAGAGCGTTGGGAAGCCATCCGCGAAATGGTGGACGTGCTCGTCAAATCCGGGAAAGTCGAACCCTCCGATCGGGATTCCATCCTAGAGTCCATCCGTCAACGAGAAGAGACCATGAGCACAGGTATCGGTTTTGGTATCGCGATACCCCATGCCTCTTCCTCGAAGGTCCATGACGTCGTCGCCTCCTTCGGTCGCTCCTCGTCTGGCATCCCTTTTGAATCACTGGACGGCGAACCCGTTACCCTGATCGTGCTTTTTGTTGTTCCAAAGGATCAGTTCCAAACTCACTTGCGAACGCTCGCTGCGATTGCCAAATTTCTTAACGACAAAACCGTGCGAGAGGAACTTGGCAAAGCCCAAGATGCAGCCGCAATCCTGAACGTCTTCGAAAACCGCTCGCCCCGTCCTTAAATGCCAACACCGCGCGAACTTCTCGCTGCGCGTGTGCGTGCCGCACTTCTCTCTGCGGATCTCGACCCAGCCCGTGGTGATGTAACCCAATCTGCCGACTCCCGCTTCGGGGATTATCAGGCGAATGCCGCCATGGCCCTTGCGAAGGAAAAACGGGCCAACCCGCGTGATGTCGCTGCCCAGATCATCAGCAAGCTCGACGTCACCGGTCTTTCCGCCCCTCCTGAGATCGCCGGCGCGGGCTTTATCAATTTCCGCTTGGAGAATTCTTTTCTCTCCAGCGCGATCTCCGCGATGGCGAAGGACGAACGCCTCGGCGTCTCGCGCGTAGCCCATCCACGTAAAATCGTCGTGGACTTCAGCTCCCCCAATGTCGCCAAACCCATGCACGTTGGCCATATTCGGAGCACGATTCTCGGGGACTGCCTCGTCCGCGTGGCCCGCTTTCTCGGTCACGACGTTGTCGCAGATAACCACATTGGCGATTGGGGCACCCAGTTTGGAAAAGTCATTTACGGCTGGAAGCATTTCCTCGACCGCGAGGCCTTGGAAAAGGACGCCATTTCCGAGTTGGTTCGCCTCTATCGCGAGGTGAACCGCCTAGAAGAAACCGACGAGACCATCAAACGCGTGGCCCGTGAAGAACTCGTCAAACTTCAAGCAGGCGATCCCGAAAACTTCGCCATCTGGCAACAAACGGTCGAGCTGTCGTGGCAGGAATTTGAAAAGCTCTACACGCTTCTCGACATCCGCTTCGACGAGCGACTTGGCGAAAGCTCCTACAATGACGCCCTAGCACCGCTCTGTGCGGAACTCGAGAAACGCGGCATCGCGACCGAAAGCGAGGGCGCACTTTGCATTTTCTTCCCCGCCATTCCTGCCCTCGAGGGCAAGCCCGCCATCGTTCGCAAAAGTGACGGCGGATTCCTCTACGCCACCACGGATCTCGCCACCATCGAGTATCGCGTCCGCCAATGGAATCCGGATTCCATTTGGTATGTCGTCGGCGCTCCCCAATCCCTCCATTTCCAACAAATCTTCGCATCCGCGAAGCTCATGGGCATCAATTGCGATATGCGCCACATCGCTTTTGGCAGCATCCTCGGCGAGGACCGCAAGATCATGAAAACCCGCTCGGGCGAAAATGTCGGCCTCAGCGAAGTCCTCACGGAAGCCGTCGAACGCTCGCGCCGCATGGTCGAGGCCCGCTCTGACAAACTCCCACAAGAGGAAATAGAGTCGACCGCCCACATCATCGGCCTCGGCGCGGTCAAATATGCGGAACTCTCCCAAAACCGCCTCACCGACTACGTTTTTTCGTGGGACAAGCTTCTCGCCCTTGACGGAAATACCGCCCCCTATCTTCAGAATGCCTACGTCCGCATTCGCTCGATCTTCCGTCGCGCGGAAGAAGATGCGGATGTCTCTGCCCCGATTATTTTGGATGAACCCGCCGAACGCATTCTGGGCCTCAAACTTCTTCAATATGCGGAAACCGTTCCTATCGTGCTAGACGACTTCCGGCCGAACATCCTCGCCAACTATCTTTACGAACTGGCAAATACTTACCATTCGTTCTACGAAGCCTGCCCGGTGCTCAAAGCTCCGACCCCATCGCAGCGAGCCAGCAGACTGCTTCTCAGTTCCCTCACAGCCCGCACGCTTTCGCACGGGCTCTCTCTCCTAGGCATTCGCTGCCCGGAGAAAATGTAAAAACCCTCCGCCTTCAGCGGAAATCCCTAGCAGATTTTTATCGACCGAAGAATCGGCGAATCCCTTTGGACGGGCTTTTGGCCGCGACGGGTTCGTGATGTACTGCGCGACTTTGACGCGGCCCCTTAGGTTCCTCAGATGCCGACATCGTTATAGGAGCATGCTTGCGAGGGATTCCGCGGCCAATGAACTTCTCAAGAGAACGCAAGGGCGCGCGGTCCTCCGAGGCCACAAAGCTGATAGCGTCACCCACGGCTTTCGCCCGACCTGTGCGGCCAATGCGATGAACGTAATCCTCGGGATGCGGCGGAAAGTCAAAGTTCACCACATGAGAGATCCCTTCGACATCGATTCCACGAGCAGCGATATCCGTGGCTACAAGAACACGCACCGTCCCAGCCTTAAAATCACGAAGCGCGCGAATGCGCTGATTCTGTGAGCGGTTGGCATGGAGTGTAGCCGTGGTAATGCCGGATTGCTCTAATCGACGCGCCACGCGATCAGCCCCGTGCTTCGTGCGTGTAAATATCAACACCATCTGCATCGCAGGATCGCGAAGAAGGTGGAGGAGCAGATTTTGCTTACCGGGATGCGGAACCTCATAAACACACTGTTCGACCGTCTCTGCGGGGTTAGATCGCTTGCCGACTTGAACGACTTTGGGCGACTCCTGAAATTCACGGGTGATCTTTTCAATGTCAGGCGAGAGTGTGGCTGAGAAAAGAAGCGTCTGGCGCGTGCGGGGGAGCGCTTTAACGATCCGGCGGATGTCGGGAAGAAATCCCATGTCCAGCATGCGGTCGGCTTCATCGAGAATAAGAAATCGCAACGCAGAGAAATTCGCACATCCACGCCCCATCAAGTCCAGCAGGCGACCAGGAGTGGCGATAATGATGTCGGCCCCATCACGCAAAGCGGCCATCTGTGGACGCTCACCCACACCACCGTAAACAAGGGCGATCTGAATCGGCAGGTTCTTGCCATAGCGGCGCACATTTTCCTCGATTTGAACAACCAACTCCCGAGTCGGAGCCAGAATCAGAGCCGACGTGCGACGCTGTGGAGCAGGCTTCGCTGCAGCCAGCATATTGAGAATCGGCAACGTGAATGCGGCCGTCTTGCCGGTGCCTGTTTGCGCGATGCCGATGATATCCTTGCCGGTGAGGACTTCCGGAATGGCTGCAGATTGAATCGGGGTCGGCTCGGTGTAGCCGGCGTCACGGATAGCGGATAGGATGTGGTCATTAAGACCAAGTTCACGGAATGGCATAGGAAATATAAGGACTGAGTTGCTCCCCTCCCCCAAAAGCACTCATTGTATTTCCGAAGAAGAAAAAAAATCGGGGCGAGAGGATTCGAACCTCCGACCTCCTGGTCCCAAACCAGGCGCTCTACCAAGCTAAGCTACGCCCCGTAGCCCGATCAGCCTGCACTCTTCCGAGATCCCTTGCAACAGTAAAAGACATTCGGTCATTAAAAATACATGTTGACTCAAATAAAAAAGGCCCCATGGGAGCGACTTCAAAAAATCGATGTGAGTTATTGGAACGAGCAAGGCTGAGATATCTGAACCGGGGGAAGGAGAAAGGGGGCGGAGTTATAAGGCGCAAAAGAGCCGGCAGAGTTTTCAGCGGGGTAGTTTTCAGCCGCGCAACCGCGCGAGGCTGGGATGAGCGAGGGCATGCGTTTGGTAACTCAAAATCAAAATCGCTTGTTAAGTGTCACCTTCACTGTGCCGAAAAATAATTGGCGGGTGATTTTAGCAAGACCAATGAACAAAAGAGAAAGAAAAAACTATGCGCTCGATCAAACATAAAAAGGTTCCCCGTAAAAAAGAAACAAGCACCGAGCATTTGGATTTATGGAACCAATTCTTATACCAACCGCTGCCATGGAAGGGTCTCATGAACATTTTCAAAAACTCCATAATTGGCACGGCATCTGCTTCTCAACAAGCATGTATCCACTTCTCGCCATTGCCGCAGCCAAAATCGGGTCGAATATCATTAACAATGTCGCAGCCAATGTCGCCGATAATGCCAAGGCGACATCGGAATCGAATGCCGCAAAAAAGGCCGCTTTTGATCAGATGATGGCCAAGGTCGCCGCCTCTCCAAAAGCAAAAAATACCGACTTCCTTCGCGGTGAGGGCATCACCAGTCGCGCCGATGCGGAAAGCATCCTCCATCAAATTTCCCAAAAAATCCTACATTCGCCCGAAGTCTCGGCCATATCGGGCGGCGGGGCTATTGATTTGAAGTTTCTTCCCGATGGAAACGTGTCGGTAAAAACCGCGGACGGCACCGAACGCGTCGTTAGCTTGGAGGGCAACCTCAAGGAAACCTCACAAAAAGCCCACCAGATCATGGAGAGCGTCAATGTCGCCTTCTCGCAAAACACAAGCAGCACGAATAAAGGCCCTGGACACCTTCATATTGTCCCTGGCGGTCGCGCGACTCTTTGCGTCTAAGCAAAGGCTGCAAAATCCGAAGCGATCCAAACTGCTAAACAATGACTCCACCCATGCGCTTGGGAGGCGATTTGTTTTTTCGTACCCCCTTCCACTTTTCGCTGAACTCAGTTTGCACTCCCGTTCGGCAGAATGAAAAAACCACCTTCCTTGAAGCGGCAATTTCTGCCGCATCGAGAGTTTCAAATGGGGAATGATCTTCCGGCGACAGGGATCGCTTGAGGCACTTGAGAAGTCAACGGAAGATGGCACAGGGTATGCTAGGTAAATCATCATGGAAATGGTTGCCTCACTCTTCAACAGCGATAATTACACGGCTGTGAAAAAAATGATGGACGTCGCGGCCCTTCGCCACGCTGCTATCGCGAGCAATATCGCCAATGTATCCACCCCTGGCTACAAGCGAGTTGACTTGGGCCGCACCTTTGAGCAGGAGCTTATTAAAACCATCGACGGTCGAGATGCCGCCAAAATTGCCGCATTGGATCCGTCCGTCGAAACAGATTCCCTCACGCCCTCGACCCGCGCCGATGGCAATAACGTCCAATTGGACTCTGAACTCCTCAAATTGACAACCAATACCATGAATTTCGATGCCCTGTCGCAGTTCGCAAGCGGATCCCTGAAGCAGCTCCGAACAGCCATCACGGGCCGTCCGGCTTAATTTTACCCCCTATTAAAACATGAATATCCTAGGAGCCAGCAGCATCACAGGAACAGCTCTCGACGCCGAAAAAGTTCGGGTCGATATCACTTCGCAAAACATCGCCAATGCCAATACGACAAAGGGCATCGACGGCAAGGCCTACCAACGCAAAATCGTGGCCTTTGAATCGATTCTCGATGCCGCTAACGGTAACGGACTTCAAGGTGTTCGGGTATCTGAGATTTCTGCCGACCAATCTAAGGGCGAGCTGATCAACAACCCTCAGCACCCTCACGCAGACAAAGACGGCAACGTTCAAATGCCCAATGTGAATGTGGCTTTTGAGATGGTGGACATGATGACCGCCACTCGCTCCTACGAAGCCAATTTGGCTGTGGTGCGCAATGCCCGCCAACTCGCGAACCAAGCCCTCTCCATCGGAAGATAACCCACTTGATTTTTTAATAATATGATACCTATCTCTTCTATACCCGCAAACAGCTTCACTGGGGCCGCTGCCCCCCTGACCATGCGCAACTTCCAAGCCGACCTAGAGCGCACAGGTGGCTTGAAGGAATCCGGCCTCGCTTCAGGCGCAACCCAAGGAGTCGGAGAAGATCCCTTTGGTACAATGATGAAGAAATTTGTAAATGACGTGGATTCGAAGATGAAGGTCTCAGCAACCGAGAAAAACAAGGTCATGACCGGCGAGTCCACCAATCTCCATCAGGCCGTTATTGCAGGACAAGAATCGAGCGTGGCGTTCACCCTTATGGTCGAACTTCGCAACAAACTTGTGGAGAGCTATCAAGAACTCATGCGCGCTCAAGTCTGAGTTTGCCTGAGCTGACTTGACTTTATTGCCGCCCAATCTCACTGATGAAACAGTTTTTCCAGCAGATCACTAAAATATGGACTGAGCTAGGCACCCCGCAGCGGATGATCGTATCCGCTGCTGCCTTGGCTGTCGTTGCCGGCATTGGAGCTCTTTTATTCTGGGCCCAGAGTCCCGACATGAAACTCCTTTACGGTAAACTGGGGGAAAAAGAAGCCTCCGAAGTCGTTGCCGTCCTCGAGGAAAAAAACATCCAATTCGAACTGCGCGGGGGTGGAACCTCGATCTACGTTCCAGCTAACGACGTCTATCGTGTTCGCATGGATCTGGCCGCAAAAGGCCTTCCCAACACCGATGGGGTGGGATTTGAAATCTTTGATCGCAGCAACTTTGGAATTAGTGATTTCGTCCAACGCACCAACTATTCGCGCGCGCTCCAAGGGGAATTGAGCCGCACGGTGGCTCAAATGAAGGGCGTCAAATCCGCTCGCGTGATGGTGGTCATGCCCGAAAGCCGCTTGCTCGTGAAAACCAGTGACTCCCGCCCGACCGCATCCGTCTTTGTCGATACCGGTAGCGCGAAACTTGACACACAGGCAGTAAACTCGATCCGATCGCTTGTGGCGAGTTCCGTGGAGGGCCTCAAATTAGACGATGTCGCGGTGATCGATAATGCCGGCAACGTCCTCTCCGAAGACCTGAAATCTGATCCTCAACTGGGTTCCGCTTCCAGCCAAGTCAAGTATCGCCAACAAACGGAAGACTACCTCACCAGCAAAGTCGAAACAATGTTGGCGAAAGTGCTCGGGCCAGGCAATGCCGTCGTGCGCGTATCGGCCACGATCAATACGGAAGCATCCACCACAACGGAGGAAAAATTTGATCCCGAGGGCCAAGTACCTCGCCAGGAAGTTGCAACGGAAGATTCCACATCCACTCTTGAAAAAGCTGCGGAAAAAGCCGCTGGCGCTGGTGTCGCCGCAAATGTTCCTGATCCCAATGCGGGAGAGGATAATAAAGGCACCACAAAATCCAGCAATACGGTTCGCTCCTCAAAAACCCAGAGCTACGAGATCAATAAGACACTCATAAACGTGATTAAAAATCCCGGAGCGATCACTCGGATTTCGGCGGCTGTTTTTCTTTCCCAGAAGCTGAATCCCGAAACAAACGCCCCAACCCCCCGCACGCCTGAGCAATTAAATGAACTGCGAAACATGGTTGTGAATGCGCTTGGAATTTCCATCCCAAAAAACGAAACAGCTACCAACTATGTTTCCATTCAAGAGGTCGTCTTCCCGTCCGCTGTCAATTCCCTCTCCACCCCTGTGGATAAAGTGACTGGCTACATGGAAATGGCCCGACCCATTGCCGCGCTCGCTATTGCGGCCATCGTATTTGCCGTTTTCTTTTTCATGCTCCGCCGCGCGAAACCCGAGGAAATCTCCTTCGAGTTGGTGGATGACGCCGCTATGGCAGCCAATACCCAAGCTATCGCAGACGCAGAGAATTCACAACAATTGCTCCCTGGAGCCAAGAGTCTCAAAGTCTCACCGGAACTCCTCAACTCGCTCATTCGCCAGAAGCCCGAAAATGTCGGTGCCACCCTGCGTGAGTGGCTCATAACGAAAGACGAAAGCTAGGCCATGGCTACGATTGATTACGAAACGATGTCGAAAACGCAGAGACTTGCTGCGTTTTTCATTATTGTCGGACCGGAACTGGCCCCCGAGCTCATGAAGCAGCTTCGCGATCCAGAGATCGAAGATGTCGCTAGAGAAATGGCCTCCATGAATGTGGTCGATTTCAAGCTTCAAGAAAAAATCATGGATGAGTTCTGCGGACTCATTGGTGAAGGCATGTCCGCCTCGCTGGGTGGAATGTCGTTCGTTCAAAAGGCACTGGAAGCAGCCCGTGGCCCCCAAGCCGCCTCCGATATTTTGCTCAAGGCCCTGCCCGCCAGCGACTCCATCGATGCCGTTCGTGAGCTCAGCCAGATGGACACCCGACAGATATTTAATTTGATCAAGAATGAGCAACCCCAGACGGTGGCATTCATTCTCTCCTACTTGGAATCTAAACAAGTCTCACAAATCGTTCCCTTGTTCTCTCCGCAAGATCGTGAGGAAATCGTGGAGCGCTTGGGGTCAATGGATTCGATTTCCAGCGAGTTGATCGGAAAAGTCCTTAAGAGCCTCGGCAAACATCTGGCATCCGGGACCCAAAAATACAGTCTCCATCGCCGTGGCGGCGCGGAAGCCGCTGCCCAGCTTCTCAACTCCTTGGACAAGGAACTCAGCAAGACCCTTCTCAGTCGTATCGAAGAAAAGAATGCGGAACTGGGTGGAGCGATTCGCAAGAAGCTCTTCCGCTTCGAAGATATCGCCCGTCTCAGCCAAAGCGATGTCCAACGCCTCCTTCGCGATGTGGAGACCCAGGATTTGGCAATGGCTCTCAAAAATGCGACAGAACCTGTCAAACGAGCTATCGCCAATGCGATGTCAAAACGGGCTGCGGCTACACTCAAAGAGGAAATCGAGCTCCTTACCTCCGCTCGTGCGAAGGACGTCGAAAAAGCGCAAGACCGCATCATTGCCCAAGTCATGCAACTCGCTGAGGGTGATGAAATCAATATATCTCCTGACGAATAGTGACATCCTTCATCAGACAAATTGATTTCAACGCTTCTCCGCTCATCGTATCGATCTTCAACGGAGACGTCGAAGCCTTGCCTGAAGTCGTTGTTCCCACAATAAGTCAAGAGGAGCATGATGCCGCCTGCGATGCCGCCTACAGAAAGGGCTTCCAAGAAGCCAACGAGGCGCTCACCCAGCAGATTCTGGAACAAAGACGCGAGGTTGCCCAACTGCAAGACGCTGTATTCAAATCTCTCGCCGAACAGTCCACCCACCTAGCCCAGCAGGTCTCACAAATCCTACCCGAGTTGGTCATGGACATCGCTCGGCGAGTCATGGTGGGCACGGAACCTGACTCCGTCACGGTGAAGCGTATCGTGGAGGAAACCCTATCCGAAATTGCCCCCGGATCCGTCGATGTGGAAGTGATGCTAAGCCCGACCGATCTCGCTTTAGTCTCTGGAATCGAGAGTGAGTTCGACCAGAAATACCCAGGCATCAAGCTTTCATCGGACCCAGAACTCATTCCGGGCGACTGCCGCGCAAAAAGTCGATTCGGCATGATCGATGCCCGCATTTTCACGAAACTCCAAAATGTCGGCCGCTCTCTGAAGTAATTATATGGAGTCTCCCGTTCTACCATCTCTCATGCAAAACCTACGGAGCCGTATCGAGGCCACCGTCCCAGTTGTTCGCATGGGGGAGGTCGTTCAAGTAACGGGCCTCGTCATTGAATCCATCGGCCCCAATGTTTCCCTCGGTGATATCTGCGAGATCAGCTCCCCGCGTTTATCGGGACTTCAAGCCGAGGTCGTGGGATTTCGCGACCATCGCGTTTTGCTCATGCCCCTTGCGGAAATGCAGGATATCCATGCGGGCTGCCATGTTGCAGCGACCGGTCGCGCCGCAGGCATCAACGTCAGCGAAGCCCTCATCGGCAGGATCATTGATGGCATCGGTCGCCCGATTGATGGAAAAGGCCCTCTGCCGACAGGAACCCCACGCCCGCTGCACTGCGCTCCACCGAATCCCCTCACCCGCCAACGAATCGCCAAACCCTTCCAAACGGGCGTGAAAGCCTTGGACCTTTTCACCCCTGTCGGATGCGGTCAGCGACTAGGTATTTTTGCCGGTAGCGGCGTAGGAAAATCAACCCTTCTTGGCATGATTGCCCGTGGTGCCGAATCCGAAATCAACGTCATCGCCCTTGTCGGGGAACGCGGCCGCGAACTTCGTGAGTTCATCGAGAAAGATCTCGGCCCAGAGGGAATGGCCCGCTCGATCATTGTTGTTTCCACATCAGATCAACCCGCCCTCGTCCGCCGCCGTGCCGCGCTCATCGCCACCGCCATCGCAGAACACTTTCGCGACGAGGGCCGCAAAGTGCTTTTCATGATGGATTCCGTCACGCGCTTCGCCATGGCCCAGCGCGAGATCGGCCTCGCTGTCGGTGAACCTCCTACCAGCCGCGGCTACACTCCCTCTGTTTTTTCCGTCCTTCCCCGCCTCCTTGAGCGCACAGGCATGGGCGAAACGGGATCCATTACTGCTCTATACACCGTTCTTGTGGATGGCGATGACATGAACGAACCGATCGCTGATGCCGTTCGAGGTATTTTGGATGGCCACGTGGTCTTGAGCCGAGCCCTTGCAACCGCCAACCACTTTCCCGCCGTCGATGTCCTCGAGAGCGTGAGTCGTGTGACTTTGGAGGTGTGCCAAGAAAAAGAAATTTCCACGATCAGCAAAGCCCGCGACCTGCTTTCCGTTTACCGCAAAAACGAAGACGTCATCACCATCGGAGCCTACACAAAAGGCAGCAGTCCCAATGTCGATCTCGCTATTGAAAAGCAACCCCTCCTTCGACAACTCCTCCGCCAACCGATTGAGGATAAATGGAGCAGAGAAAGAAGCTTCGCTGAACTCACTCAAATCGTAGGATGAAACAAAAACGCTTCAGCCTTCAAACAGTTTTGGATCTCCGGGTGAAAGCGCGAGAGCAAGCCGAGGACGCTCTCGCCAAAGCTATTCGAGATCGCGATATCGCTGCCGCCCGCTGCGCCGAGGCCATCGCGCGACTTGAGGAACTCACCCGTATGATCACCGGCGAGCGCTTTGCCGCCTATGTTCGCGAGCAAGGCTGGAATGCCATCAACGCGCAGCGAGACCTCCTCCGGACTCTTGAATCTCGTCTCCTCCAAGCTGAGAAAAAAGTCTCCGACCATCGCGAGATTCTTATCGCCGCCGACCGCGACCAGAAACTGGTCGAAAAACTCAAGGAAAAGTGGTCGACCGCGCAAGATCAGGAGTTCGCTCGCCATGAGGAAAAACAACTGGAAGATTTTGTCACAGCCGCCCGATTCCTTCAATCCGCAACCACCTAAATGAATACGACACCCACACTAAATCCCTTCGCTGATGCTGAAGAAAAACCGGCCTCCAATTGGTTGCCAATTCTCGCCGCCATCATCCTTGGCATCGCCACCTCCGCCGGAGTCCTTATGTGGCGCCTCCCGAGCATCACAGAATCGGTGACCCCATCGACGGGCAGCACTGCTTCCTCCATCAAGACCAAGATCACCTCGCAATCGAAGGATTGGGATTTCTATACCGCCGAGATTGATAACCTCGTTAATGAACTCAAAACCGAGCGCGAATCCTTCCAAAAGAAAAAAAATGACTTTGCTGCTGTCGAGCTTCGTATCGCAACCGAAAAAAAAGAACTCACCCGTATCCGCGAGGAAATTGAAAAAATGCGCGCGGAACTCACGGACAAAACTACTGAAATGCAGTCTTCGGAAAAAACCAATGTCCGCAACCTGTCCCGCACTTACTCGAACATGAAGCCCGAGCAAGCCGTGGCCATCATTTCAGAAATGACCGATACCAGTGTCGTTAAAATTTTGTCCCTCATGAAACCCGATATCCAAGCGCGAATCCTAGCCGAAATGTCAAAGACGGTAGATACCTCGGTAGCCGCAGGCCCAGCAACAGCTGGCTCGGAAATTGCTACACTAGCCCCTAGAGCCGCCAAGTTGAGCGATCAACTTCGTCTCCTCAAACAAGCCCCAGCCAATCAATGACCAATAATCTCTCCAGTTCCAAATTACCGAATCCCCTCACTTCGGAATCCAATCGGAGAGATGTCGGCATTTTTTTCCCATCCCCCAATTTCGCTGCATCTCAAGGATCCGCTACTTTTGAAAGCTTGATTCCAAGAAACGACAGCAAAAGAAAGAAGGATGAGGAGGCGGATGAACTTGAAGCCGCTAAAAAGCGGAAAAAAAATCTCGAGCAGTTTGAGCAGTCCACACAACCCCTCCCCCCTTCCGTTTCGATAGCGATTTGCGCCAAGCCTGACTTATCCGCGCCAACCGCAAAAGGAGTTAGATCAGAGGAGTTTTCAAAGACTAAGGAGCAATCTCAAGACTTTTACGATAAATCTACTGTAAAGCCTGCCTCCACTGCCTCCACTGCCTCCACTGCCTCCACTGCCTCCACTGCCTCCACTG